>JALONX010000118.1 GCA_025454695.1 Chloroflexaceae bacterium | reverse complement strand
CTTCACGCCGCACACGCAGAAACTGATCGGGGCGACGCAGACGATTTACACGTTTCATAACGGCTGAGCCAACACCACACAGCGTAACAGCGTACTAGCGATGTCCACGCCGCACACCGCGCCGCTCGTCGCTCACGGTCAGCTTCCAGCGCCCTTTCAGGCGGCGGCGCTTTAGCACCTTGCGCCCATCATTGTCGGCCATGCGGGCGAGAAAACCATGTTTTCGACGACGTGGAATACGTTTTGGTTGCCAGGTTCGCTTTGGCATGAAACAACTCCCTTAAGATAAATGACAGTTTTTCTGTCAGCGCATTTTACCTTCAAAATGCAAATTTCCCCGCATTATACCTGTCGCACGGGAATGGTGTCAAATACGCAAAACATGATAAACCGCCAGGAAAACATACGTTCCCTGCGGTTTATCATGTTCTATAGCAGTATAAACTTACTCGTCACCCTGCTGCAACGTCCGGCGAATTGCGTCACGCTGGCGGCGAGCCATGCGATCTTCACTATCCTCATCGTCGTCGTTGTCGCGGCGGCGGTCATCGCGGTCTCGGCGGTTGCTGCCACCAAATTTGCTCAGCAGATCTTGCAGAGTGGCATCGCCCTCAAACTGCTCTTCTGGCTCGTCACCACCTACGGTGTAGCTTTCAGGAGCCTGCTGGGCTGGTTTGCCCCGTCCACGTCGGTCATCCCGGCGGCGCTCATCGCGCTCGCCCCGCTCGCCTCGGTCATCGCGGCGACGCTCGTCGCGGTTCGTGTTCACATTAGCAAAGCGCTGCATGGCCCCTGGGCCAGTGCGTGGCACAACGTTGCTGGGCGCAGGCTCAGTCGAGGTTGTCTCTTCAGATGGGGCAGGCTCTTCCAGGCGCATCGTCAGGCTAATGCGGCGGCTCTGCTGGTCAATACCGAGAACACGTACAGAAACCTTGTCGCCCGGCTTCACCACGTCTTCAACCTTGCCCACCCGATTTTCGGAAAGGGCCGAGATATGCACCAGACCGTCGCGCCCAACGCCAATATCCACAAAGGCGCCAAAGGGAGCAATCCCACTGACGGTGCCCTCAATAATCTGGCCCGGCTCCAGCTGCTGCATGCGGCTGCTGCGCTGTGCCCGCCGCAGGCTCAAGCTAATGCGCGTGCCTTCGGGGTCAGCTTCCAACACCTTGAAGGTGAAGCGGTCGCCTACCTTCACAGCGTCTTCAGGCTTTTCAACCCGTGTTTCCGACAGCTCAGAAACGTGAATGAGTCCGTCTTTGCCCACACCAATGTCAGCGAAGGCACCAAACGGGGCCATACCCGTGATCACGCCTTCCACCAGGTCGCCTGGCTTCAAGTTCGTCAGAGCGTCGCGGTTGATTTCGGCCCGCTTTGGCTTGCGGCTTTCGGCACTACGCTCTTTCGAACGCATGGTAAGGCTGATGCGGCGGGCCTCCGGGTCAAGGCTCTTGATGCGCACCATCACCGTGTCGCCGATCTGTACCAGGTCAGAAGGTGAGTCGATGCGGGTATCGCTCATTTCCGAAATGTGTACCAGGCCGTCACGGCCTACCCCAAGGTCAACAAAGATGCCATAGAGCGCTACCGAAGTAACACGACCCGGCAACTCCATCCCCGCCTCAAGATCCTTCAAGCGGCGGGGGCGGCCATCATGCTCTTCAACCGGGGTGAAGCTGGCGCCCGTGCCTTCTGCCCCTTCATCTGATGCTGCCACTGCTGTAGCTTCAGCGACAGCCTCTTCTGATGCCGCCACTGCTGTAGCTTCAGCGACAGCCTCTTCTGATGTCGCCACTGCTGTAGCTTCAGCGGCAGCCGCAACAGGTGCCGCCGCAGCCTCGTCCTCGGTGGCAGTTTCAGCGACGGGAGCATTCCCATCGGCGGGGGCATCCGAAGCCTGCTCGGCATCGGTGGAGTCTGCGGACGGGGCAGCCTCCGCGTCTGTCGCAGGCTGAGCCTCCGGGGCATCTGCTGCCTGCAACAGATCAGTCAGCAATTCGCCCTCGGCGACCTCTTCCATGCGATCCTGATCGGTCATAACCAACTTCTCCTCCTGCGTGTAACTAGGACTATTTTACAATATCTATTCAGTGGCGCAACCACTGGCTGTCACCACGAATGGTTTCAGGAAAGGCGCTGCACCATGTTGCACACGGTTCAGCCTTGCATCTGCTTACGCACCGCTGCCACCAGGCCACCGTCGTTTAATTCCTCCAAACGATAGTAGCTGCCTTTGAGTCGTTGGGCCAGGTTGCGTGAAAGGCCCCGTTCAAAGTTCGGGTGTTCTGTATCAATCACAATGGCCTTAATATCGCACCCGCCAATAAACTCAGCAATCTGATAGGCTTCGGTTTGCGGCGGCTGGCTACCAATGGCAACATTTGCCTGCCCATCTGTCAGAAGAACCATGAGTGGCAACACTTCTGGATCTTGCCGCCGTGCCCGTTCTAGCACTTCAAACCCTGTTAGCATTCCCCGGGCCAACGGTGTTTTGCCGCCGGTGGGCATGGTTTGCAGCCGTTTCTGGGCCAGTTCCACGCTGTTGGTCAGCGGAAGCAACACAGTAGCATAGTCGCGCTGGAAGCTCACCAGCCCCACCCGGTCGCGCCGCTGGTAGGCATCACGCAGCAGCGACAGAACCGCAGCCTTGGTGGCCCGCATGCGTTCTTCGGCAGCCATGCTCCAGCTTGCGTCCACTACAAAGCAGACGGCGTTGCGGGTTCGGCGTACACGCACTTTCTGGCGCAGGTCGCTCCGCTTCAAAATCAGGCGGTGGCGATGATGCTGCATCGCTTCACGGCGGCTGCGCTGGTAGGGTGCAGCCTCCCGTAGGGTCGCATCCAGGGCCAGGTCAGTCACCCGGTGGGCGGCAATGCTACGGATGTAGCGGCCCTGCTTGCGGGTAGTGCGGGTGCGGCTGCGACGGCCCGGCGAACGACGCTCTTTCCGGTCGGCCTGGCTTTCCAGCCGCCGGGTGCGAAACATCTCACTTGGATCGTAGGTAGTGCCGCCGCTATTGCTGCTTTCGTTCCCGTTAGGCTGGCCACTGCCGGTGCTACTCACCGGGGCGGTGCTGCTGCCTTTCGACTCACCAGAATCTTCATTGGAAGAGGTTTGCTGACCTAATTCACTGTTTTTTTTTACACCCTCGTCCGGGTTGCTGCCGCTTTCGCTCTGCTGGCCGCTCCGCTCCAGGGCCGCTGCAATCCGCGTTTCATCTACCTTGATATCGGTAAAGGGCTGGCGGCGCATGCGATGGGGCAGGGCCAGTTCGGCGGCCATGCGAATGTCTTCTGATGTTAATGACACCCGGCCTGCCCATGCAGCGTGGGTACGGGCGGTTTCGAGAATGGTAAGGTCGGCCCGGTGGCCATCCACGCCCATTTCTAACACCAATCCGGCAACCGCAGCCATGTCATGAGTATTGACGCGCACATGGAGCAAAAGGTCACGGGCTGATTGGATACGGGCAGCAAGTTCTCCTTCGGCGCTCTGCCAATGTGCGATAAAGGCCTCCGGGTCAGCCTCGTAGGCCATGCGGCGCTCAATCACGGCAACACGGCTAGCCACATCGGTCAATCCGGCAATCTCCACGGCAAGGCCGAAGCGGTCGAGAAGCTGGGGACGCAGTTCACCCTCTTCGGGGTTCATCGTACCCACCAGAATAAAGCGAGCAGGATGCGAGACGCTGATACCCTCCCGTTCAACAGTGTTCATGCCCATCGCCGCAGCGTCAAGCAAAATATCAACCAGGTGATCATCGAGGAGGTTAACTTCATCAACGTAGAGCAGGCCCCGGTTGACCTGGGCCAGCAGGCCTGGTTCAAAGCGGCGCTGCCCTTCGGTGATGGCATGTTCGAGGTCAAGCGAGCCAACCACCCGATCCTCCGAGGCAGAAACGGGCAGTTCCACCAGGCGCACCGGGCGGGTGGTACTGGGCAAGGTTTCACTCTGCACGGTGCGGTTGCGGCAGGTAGCACACAACCCAGCGGCCTGCTCTGGCGGGCAGCCGTAGGGGCAATCCTGCACAACCGTGATGGAGGGAAGCAAACGGGCCAGGGCACGAACCGCAGTAGATTTGGCCGTTCCCTTTTCACCACGAATGAGGACGCCACCGACACGAGGGTTGATTGCGTTGAGGATAAGGGCGCGTTTGAGGCGCTCTTGACCAACGAGCGCACTGAATGGATAAACAGGCCGCGACACCGACAGTACCGACATTGTTTTACACAGAAAAAGCCTGCGAGCCGCATAGTCGACTCGAGGCAGCTACATCGTTGCGCTCGGTAGAAGGAGAGATAATGGGTACAACCGAACAGAACTACGCGAACATCATACGTACAACTGTAGAACGTATCTACAAGCGGTATTGTCGCATAAACAAGCGCAAAAGTCAAATTTAGTTGAAGTCTGAAATAGATATAGATGCTCGATGCATAAAAGTGTGTTTTTTTATTATACCTACGAAATATAATACGCGACATTCACTGCAACTAATGAACGCTTGCTCCGTTGATTCGTTTGTATACCGTTCGACCACTTTCAGGCCGAGGCTGGCCAGGCTTCGCCGTGTAGGGGGTAAGCCCCGCACTGCGATGCAGGGTGTAAGCCGATGGTAGGCGGCGCAGGCAGCGCACGCCTCGTCCAAACCCAACGCCCAACCCACAGAGCGTGCCAACAATAAGCAGCAGTTCAAGCGCCATAGCTCACCTCCATGCGCTTCCAGCGCCGCAACTGCATGTAGCCCCACCAGCCCGAGCAGGCCAGCAACGCAAGTCCAAACCACAAGATGCCCATAAGGGCCTCGCCACTGTCCCATGTAAGCCCCGAAAAAATGCTGACAACCACGAGCATGCGGGCAAGGCCAAGCCCAAGCACCACCGCCGACAGTTTCCGCTCCTCACGATCAGGGAACACTAGCCCGATAGCGGGAATGAGCAACACCAGCATCGGCAAGGGATAGAGCCACCATGTGGCGTGTGATGAGGTGTTGATGTCGAACTGGCTGTAAAAAGAAATCCCTATCAGCGGAGTGTTGATTGCCGGTTCAGATAGGTTGAGGGCCAGGAAATACCGCGAGCGGTGATGCACTGTGGTAGACGAGCGAGTCTGGCGCACAATCGCTACACCCATCACCAAACAGACCAGGCTCAGAAGCACGACGAGACCAGCATACATATTCATCTCCATCATTACGCTTCCCCTTCCCAGTGATCACGCCTGCCCCTATGCCCTAGTCTAGCAGGCGGAGGCTGAGAGTTCAGTCACCAAAAGGAGAAGCTAAGGGTGAAGAAGTTACGAGTTACGAGGGTCGAGTTACGGGTGAAAATGACAGTTGGCAGTTAGCAGTTAGCAGTTGGGGTTTGATTGGAGGATCTTCAATCTTCGCGTTTCTTCGCGTTCTTCGCGGTTTCCGCAATACGCAGCACGCAGTACGAGTCACTGCCAATCTTTGAGGCGGTAGCCGAGCCAGCCCAGGGCGTTGGGGTCGTCGCGCCAATCGGGGCGCACCTTCACCCATAGGTCGAGGTACACTGTTCGCTGGAGCATGGCCTGAATATCTTCGCGGGCGGCGCTGCCGATGCGCTTGAGCATGCTGCCGCCTGCGCCGATGAGAATACCCTTCTGGCCATCGCGCTCCACATTAATGCTCATGCGGATGTAGGTGGCGTGTTCCTTGTGTTCCCACTCCTCCACTTCCACCGCAACAGAATGGGGCACTTCCTGGTTGGTGAAGCGCAACACCTTTTCGCGCACCAGTTCGGCGGCCAGTTGCTGTTCACTCTGGTCGGCCACCTGGTCGGCGGGGTAGAGCTGCTGGCCCTGGGGCAGCCGCTGCACAATCTCTTCCAGCATGGTGGCGATGCCATCGCCGGTGCGGGCCGAAATCGCCAGTTCCGTGTCCCAGGGGCCAAGGCCACGGTAGTCCTCCAGATAGTTCTGGACTACACCGCCGCGTGTCTGGCGAGGCCGTTCGTCAACCTTGTTCAGCACCAGCAGCCTGGGCGCTCTGGCCCGCCTCAGCTGGTTGGCAATGCGTTCGTCCATGCGGCTCGGCGGCTTGTTAATGTCCACCATAAAGCAGATGACATCAGCATTGGGGATGGTGCGTTGGGCCAGTTCCACCATAAACTGCCCCAGCCGATGGCGCGGCTCGTGAATGCCGGGCGTATCCACAAAAATAATCTGGGCATCACTGCGGTTGAGAATACCCCGCAACGGAATGCGGGTCGTCTGCGGGTGAGGGGAAACGATCGCCACCTTCTGGCCCAGCAGGCGATTGAGCAGTGTGCTTTTGCCCACGTTGGGCCGCCCCACCAGGGCCACAAAACCCACCCGCATGCTCACTGGCGGACTCACAACTGCCGCTGGTGGCGTTTCCTCCGCTTCTTCATCGTCCTCGGCGGGCGGCGGCGCAAAGACGTGCGGCCCTTCACCTGCCAGTGGCTCCTCGTCCTCCAGTTCCACCAGCAGCGCGGCCAGGCGGGCCAGCCGCTCCGTCGTGCGGTACTCGGCGGGCACGGCCAGGTCGGCCCCCAGAATCACGCCCTCAGCGTCGGTGTCGAGCAGGGCTGGTTCAGCGAGGGCAACCGTCTCGGCGGCATCGTCATCCGTAATGGTGACGTACAGGTAGCCAGTGCCCATGTCGAGGCGGCAGCGCTCGTCCTGCAGAATCGTGTCCAGGTCAGCCAGCGAGACTTCGTCGTCAAGATCAAAGCGCAACCCGATGATAGCGCCGTGTGAGTCGAGCAGCAGGCTGGCGGGGTATTCCAGGCTGTAGGCCACCTGGCCCGCCTCCAATTCAGCAAAATAGCAGTAGAGGGTTCCGGCGTTCGGATCGTGAGAAAACTGGATCATACTTGCTCAGGGGGAAGGGTAGGCGGCACCACACTGGCCTTTTTGTGGCCCGCTTCTGCGGCAGCTGCTGGCGGTGGGGCGGGTGGTTCAGGCTGGTCGGTCAGTTTGCGGTACAAATAGTTTAATACAATGCGCCCCACCGCTGCCACAGGTATTGCAATAAACAGGCCAAAAGGCCCGGCTACCGCACCACCCACCAGCACCACAAAAATCACCAGGGCCGGGTGCAGGTGAACCAGTGGCCCCATCACATTGGGGATGATGAAGTTATCTTCAATCTGGCGCAACGTGAAATAGATAATACCAAGCAACACCGCCAACATGCCGTTGGAAAGGCCAAACGGCACCTCCGGCTGAAACAGCGCCACCGTCACTGCGATTGCCCCCGCCGTCCATGGGCCAAGAATCGGGATAGTTTCCAGCACGCCGGAGGCAATCGCAATCAACGGGGCGTAGGGCACACCCAGTATCGCTAGCGGGATGTAGAGCAACACCGCCATAATCACAATCAACACCAACTGACCACGGATGAAGGCCCCCAACACGCGGTCAATCTGGCGTCCGAGTGCGGCGATCTCTTCACGGTAGGGTGCCGGGATGAGGTTGTACGTCCACAGTTTCAGGTCGCCCGACTGAAGCAGCAGGTAGAAGGTCACAATCAGGTAGACCAGCAGAAAGACCACCGTTTCCAGTGCAGAAAAGACCAGACGGGGTGCGTTGCTGCTCAAGGTGCGGACAATTTCATCCGCAATACCAACAATCTGCTCTTCCAGCTGTCGTAGATCAAACACCAGGCCGCCACCAAGATTGATGCTGCCCTGTTGCTCGAAGAATCGGGTCAGGTCAGTGATGAGTCCTGGCAGGGCCGCCACCAGCTCGCGGTACTGGTTGGCCAGGCGGGGCCAGCCCCATGTAAACAGCGCATAGAGCAAGCCAAAGGCGATCACATACAGCACACTAATCCAGAAGCCACGGCCCAGGTTGGTGCGCCGCTGCAGCCAGCCAACAACGGGGTTAAACAAATAAGCGGTGATGATGGCGGCAATAAACGGGGCCAGCACAGGGGTGGCGTGTTGCAAGGTCAGGATGGTTAATCCTACCACAATCGCAACGGTGATCACCTTGGCCGGGGTCGAAAATCGCAGCAGTTTTGGTTCAACAGCCATAACAGCACCGGAACGATGAACCCAGAACGATGAATGAGGAACCACGCACTGCTTGTTCCTCATCGCTCATCATTCATAGCTCATCGTTATCCATGTTCTTCCGAGGAATTGCTGCGGCGAAGGGGAATATCGGCTTTGAGGTGGTCGTTCGCCTCGCCCCGCATGATAGATACGTCAATGTCGGTGGCTTCCACCGGCAAGTAGCGCGCCAGCACCTCCGCCAGCTCGGCCTTGAGCTGCGCCATGGTGTCCGGCGTGAGTTTGTAGCGGTCGTCCACCAGCACGGTCAGCAGCCGTTGCTTGGCCAGTTCCGCGCTATTGTCGCGCCTGCCGCCAAAAAGATTACGAAAAAAGCCCACGCTGTACCTCTTGTGAATTGCAGATTGCAGATTGGCACAGCCTCACTGCTGTTCCCTTACGTCTGTCAATCGTCAATCGTCATGCACTTACGCTCGTTTGCGGCCAAAGATGCCGAGAAAGCGCCCGAACACGCCCTGCTGCTCGGTAATTGCCATAAGCGGAATATCTTCGCCAGCCAGCCGCCGGGCTGTGTTGAGAAACGCCCGCCCTGCTTGCGACTGGGTATCAAACACGGCGGCCTCGCCCCGGTTGGTCGAGGTCACAATCGCTTCATCGTCCGGCACAGTGCCCAACAGGTCAATGGCGAGAATTTCCAGCACATCCTCCACCGAAAGCATGTCGCCCCGGCCCACCAACTTGGGCTTAATACGGTTCAGGATCAGGCGGGGTGGGCCTTTCTGGGCCGCTTCCACCAGGCCCACAATGCGGTCGGCGTCGCGCACCGCCGAGACTTCCGGCGTGGTGACAATGACCACTTCATCGGCCCCGGCGATAGCATTGCGGAAGCCACCCTCGATACCTGCCGGGCTATCTACCAGCACAAAATCGAAATCAGCCCGCATCTGGTCGGTGAGTGCCACCATGTCGTCGGGCGTCACGGAGTCTTTGTCGCGGGTCTGGGCGGCGGGTAACAGGCAGAGTTCGGGCAGCCGTTTGTCTTTAATCAGCGCCTGGCGCAGCCGTGCCCGGCCCTCCACCACATCCACAATATCGTAGACAATGCGGTTTTCCAGGCCCATCACCACATCCAGGTTGCGCAGGCCAATATCGGCATCAATCACAGCGACTTTTGCCCCCTGCATGGCCAGCGCGGTGCCAAGGTTGGCAGTGGTGGTGGTTTTGCCAACCCCTCCTTTTCCTGATGTAATGGTGACGACACGGGCCATAACAACTCCTCTTTACCGTTTGATCCAGGGATCGACGACGATCAAATTATTCTCGATGCGGGCATATTCAGGTACGCCACCACTTTTGCCAGCAGGCGGCCTGGTGATCAGGTCAGCAATGCGCAACTGGGTAGGTGTAAGCTCTAGCGCACACACCATGCTGGTGCGGTCGCCCAGCGCCCCGGCATGCACCACGCCCCGCAGGCGGCCCCACACCACCACATTGCCCCCGGCAATCAGCTCAGCCCCGGCGTTGACATCACCAATCAGGGTGATATGGCCAGCGAACTGCACCACCTGGCCAGAGCGCAGGGTTTTGCCCAGAAACAGCGCTTCTGCTTCGGGGCCAGTCGCCTGGGTGAGCGGGCGCGCAGGCACCGGGCGAGCGATGATGCCAGCGGAACGGGCAGCGTTGCGGCTTTCTCGGGCCGAAGCAACCAGCGATTCCGGCTGCACTGCATGTTGCTGCATCAGCGCTAGCATGGCGGCCAGTTGCTGGTCGGTGACGGGGCGGTCGCCCACGTCAACGGTAACTTTCGCCCCAGACAGAAACGCACCGCTCTGGTCAAGCTGGTATTCAAGGGCCTTGAGCAGGTCATCCCACGGTGCGGCAGCATCAAGCGTCATGCGAATGCCGTCACGCCCACCCTTGATACTGACCAGGTCGCTCATACGTTGCTGTTCTAGACTCACAGGCTGTGAATGCCGATTATAGCAGAAAATTGGGGCGTCAGTGTGACGGTTGGCTGACCGCTATTTTCATCACCCCGTATCGCCCCCTCCCACGCCTTCATTATCATCCCGACTGTCACTGTTCCGAGACTTCAAGCTCAGGCTCGCAGCCCTCGCCAGGGCATCTCCGCAACAAACCATGGTTTACAGGTTTGAGAAACTGGACAGAAACGTTGACACATCCTTTCACAACAACTTGTTGAGCAACGTCATAATTTGCTCAGCCCGCGCCAAAGTTTCGGTTACTTCCTTGGTATCGCCATCCAATATCTCTGGATGGCGGAACAGCCACTCGGCTGGGGTGTAATGATCAAATGTAGGGAAATTGGGTGGTAAAAGCCGGAAACAAGCTTCCACCTTCTTGACTAACCGTGTGGTATTGGGGTCGGCCTCCTGAACCTGCTTCACGGTCAGTTGATGCGCTGCTGGTAATGTGTAGGCTTGATTCACGACTGAGATATACAGTTCCAAAGAGAATACATCCTCCACGTCTGCTTCATCTACACCTAGTACGCTTGCAAAGGTGAGCAAGCGTTCGTTCTCTAGTATCTTGTTCTGACGTAGATTGTCGAACTTACGCTTATCGGCCTTGGTGAAGTCTGAGAGGACAGCAATGTTAAGTTTGGCACCGACAAACAGGCTTACAAACGGCTGAATTTTGTCAATCCCACCGGCAGGGCAGAGCGTCCAGCGCTGATCGAGACCTGGTTTCTGCCGTCGCTGCAATGCAGATGACCACGCTTGCAGGAAAAGAATATCTCCAGGGCCTTCCACCAACAACGTATGCTTGCCTACAAAGAGTGTTTGCGTAAGTTCATACCCTAAAGCTCCTTGTAATGGAAAGAGCGTATCGCGATCCGTCACCAAAGGTTCGCTACGCACTTTAGTACCTTCTGAAACCCACTGCCCTGGTCTTGGAGAAGTGACATGATCCTCGACGATGCGAATGGAAGGCAAGTCATCCGCCGACACCATAAATGGCGAGTGTGTGGAATAGATAATTTGATGATGAGGCGCTAACTTCTCGGCGAAGTAGCGCAACAGGTCTGCCTGCGCCTTTCCATGCAAGGTAAGACCTGGTTCGTCCAGCAGCAGGATAAGCTCTCCACCATCTTTTTGCACCTGTGCAAACTTCACGAGGAATGAGAAAAACCAGATGAAGCCAGCGCTTCGCTCGGAGAAAGGCACGGTCACCTTGTGCAGACTGTTCTTCACTCGGGCGCGGGCCACAATACCTTCGTTAAAGGGTGGCCGATCATGGGACTCACCTCTGGTTACCCGTATCTCGATCTCCAGATGGGGATTTTGTGTCCAATATTCCCGCAACTGATCAGTGATGCGGTTAGA
>JALONX010000117.1 GCA_025454695.1 Chloroflexaceae bacterium | reverse complement strand
CCGCGATTGCAATTGAAAACACCCGCCTCTACCAGCAAATTCAGCAGAGTGAGCAGCGCTATCGTGACCTGTTTGCCAATGCCAACGACCTGATTTTTATGCTGGATGCTGATCTCCACATCACCAGCATGAATAAGGTTGGGCCACAGCTCACTGGCTACAGCCTGGAAGAACTGGTGAAACGCCCACTGGCGCTGCTCTGTGCGCCAGCAGTGTGGGCGGTGACGAGCGTGGCTTTGCAGGAAGCGATGAGCGGGCGCAGCATGCCGCCGTTTGAGATGGAGGTGCTGCGCAAAGATGGCGAACCGATCACGCTTGAAGTGAGCGCCCAGCCGATGAGTGGCGATGGTGTCGGCAATGGCCTGCATTGCATTGCTCGTGATCTTACTGAGCGCCGCCGGTTGGAGCAGCAGCTTGTTCAATCGGAAAAACTTTCGGCGATTGGGCAGCTGGTGGCCGGGGTAGCCCACGAATTGAATAACCCGCTTACCAGCATCAGTGGCTATGCCCAGTTGCTGCTGCGCGACCAGGAATTGGGCACCACCCTGGTGCAAGATGTGAAGCATATTCACACTCAGGCCGAGCGGGCGGCGAAAATTGTGCAGAACCTGCTGCTGTTTGCCCGTGAACACAAACCCGAACGGGTGGAAGTGAACATAAACGACGTGCTGCGGAGTACGCTGGCGCTGCAAGCCTACCAGCTACGGGTTGATAACATCTCGGTGGTGACCAACTACGCCGCCGACCTGCCCCGCACCGTGGCTGACCCGCACCAGTTGCAGCAGGTGTTTCTTAACCTCATCACCAATGCCCACCACGCCATGCGGGAAAATGGCCCCAGTACCCTTACCATTACCACCAGGGTGGGCACGCCCCGCCGCGACCAGAGCGACCTGGACGGCACAACACACGCCGATATTGTAGAAGTGGCTATCAGCGACACGGGCATCGGTATTCCCGAGCGGGATATTAACCGCATTTTCGATCCATTCTTCACCACCAAGCCGGTTGGCCAGGGCACGGGATTGGGCCTTTCCATTTGTTTTGGGATTGTACGCGAACATGGTGGGATTATCTGGGCCGACAGCACGGTGGGCGCGGGCACCACAGTGTTTGTGGAACTGCCCCTGCGCAGCCTGATTTCGCTGCCCAACACGTTGCCCAATGACGGCGAGCCAGATGTGCATGATGCCAATGCCTCGTACCAGGTGCTGGTGGTGGATGATGAGGAGCCGGTAGGGGCGCTGCTGGCACGGCTGCTAAAGGATCTGGGGCATCAGCCCATTCTGGTGAGTAGTGGGGCTGCCGCGCTAGACGTGGTGAGTCGCGAGAGCTTTGACCTGATTTTGAGCGATATTAAAATGCCAGGCATGAGCGGCTTCGATCTGCGCAATGCCATTCACCAGCGCGATCCGGAGCTGGCCCAGCGCATCGTTTTCACAACTGGTGATACAATAAGCCCTGCGACACAGGCTCGTTTAGCGGAAAGTGGCAACCTTTACCTTGCTAAACCATTCGCAATCGAGCGGCTGGAAGCGATGATCCAGCATGCATTGCGCCGCCGCACGGTGGAATTAGGAGAATAACTGGTTTGAATACCACGATTGCTCAGGCTATTGCCGCCATTGCCGCCAACAACCAGCAGGGCGCGGCAGAAGTAGCCGAGCAGGGTGCCGATGTGTTGTTGCGGTGTTCGCACCTGGACGATGCTGCCACAGCTGCGGATTTTCGGCAGCGCATGTTACAAACGGGCTGGGCCATTATTCGCGCCCAGCCTACGATGGCCCCGCTGGTCAACCTGGTCAATACCCTGCTCTGGAAGCTGGAAAATTGCGACGCACTTCCCCTGTTGCGGCAGACAGTTGCTAGCCTTACCACTGATTTTAAGCGTTTGTTGCACGTGCATGAAGCGGCGATTGCTGAAGCAGCCCTGCCCTTGATTCCAGATGGCGGCTGGGTGCTCACCTGTGGCCGAAGTTCGACCGTGCGGGCGGCCTTGCTCCACGGGCAGCGGGCCGGGCGGCGCTTTCGGGTCTGCTGCGCCGAAGGGCGGCCCGGCTACGAAGGGCGTTTGATGGCCAGTGACCTTTCCGCCCGTGGCATTCCGTGCATGGTGGTGACGGATGTTCTGGCGCTGTCGAAGGTGGCTGAGGTCAACGTGGTGCTGGTGGGGGCCGACCATTTAAGCAACAAGGTGCTGGTGAACAAGGCCGGAACCTATGGCCTGGCGCTGGCGGCGCAGCATTGTCGCCAGCCGATCTACGCGCTGTGCAGTAGCGAAAAGTTTCTTCCACCGGGTTACCACCTGCCGGACGAGAGCCACTGGCCGCCAGAACAGGTCTGGGCCGACCCGCCGCCCCACGTGCAGGTGGAAAATCTCTTTTTTGACCGTACCCCGCTGACATTTTTGTCGGGAATTGTGACGGAGCAGGGCATTTTACCCACCGTTGGCATTGAGGCCTGGCTTGCCGCAACGCGGCTGCACCGGGCGCTTGCGGTAGAGCCAACCTATTCCTCGGCATCGTAAAGCAGATCGAGCAACTCCTCGGTTCGGGCTTCAATCACACCCTGGTCACCGCTGCGGGCCGCACCTTCCAGCGCGGCAATGGCTGTCTGGATTGCCTGATTGGGGCTTTTCGCCAGCACCTGGCGCGCCCGCAACAGCAGCCCCTGGCCATGGGCATCAAGCGTGATCTGCTGGTGCGTGTGAACCGCCACGGCCTCCACTTGTTTCTCAACCGCTTTGTGCCCGCCCACTGCGGCAAGTTCGCCGGGTGTGGTTGCAATCTCCGTCAGACTCATCTGGGCGTGAGCCGCCTTGACACTGATGCGAGCCTGCTTGCCACTGCCCCGATCAACAGCAGATACATGCAGCATGCCGTTGATATCGAAGTCGAACTGTACCAGCACCTTGGCAGGCTGGCCGGGCGTTTCCGCACTAATATCGTCAATCACAAATTCACCGAGCAGGGTGTTTTCGGAAGCGATGGGCCGTTCGCCCTGGTAGATTTTAATTTCAATCGCGTCCTGCTCCGGGTGTAGGGCGTGGTACATCTCGGAGCGGGAGGTGGGGATGGTGGTGTTGCGTGGAATAATCACATTGTAGCGATCGGCCACCAGGTCGCCCATTTCCCATGTGGCAATCTCAATTCCCAGGGCGTGGGGGGCTACATCCACCAGAATTGCATCCAGCGGTTGCCCTGCAATGATGGCCGCTTGCACCGCTGCGCCCAGGGCCACCGCTTCATCAGGGTTGATCACGGTTTCCGGTTCCAGGCCAGTGTGTTGCTGCAACATCTGGCGGACGCAGGGCATGCGGGTGCTGCCACCCACCAGCACAATCCGGTCAAGCTGCCGCGTTTCCAGGCCCGCGTCGCGCATGGCCGCGTCGAAGGCATGCATGGTGCCTTCCAGCAAGTCACGAATCAGGCTTTCAAACTGCTCCCGTGTGATTTCAATGTCGAGGTGGAGCGGTTTGCCGTCCACGGTGAGCAGATATTCTTCGCGTACCCGCACCACCGGCTGGCTGGAAAGGCTAATTTTGGCGGCTTCCGCCGCCCGGGTGAGCCGGGCGTTGGCCCGCCGGTCGGACCGTGGGTCTACGCTGTGTTCACGCACCATGTGCTGAGCCAGAATATTGACCAGGCGCTGGTCAAAGTCGTCGCCGCCGAGCTGGGTGTTGCCGTGGCTGGCCCGCACTTCTACCACGCCCGAGTCAAGTTCAATAATTGAAACATCAAAGGTGCCACCGCCGAGATCATACACAGCCACCAGTTGGCGCTCGTTGCCGCGGTCAAGGCCGTAGGCCAGGGCGGCGGCGGTTGGCTCGTTGATGATCCGTTCCACCGTGAAGCCCGCAATTTCGCCCGCTTCCCTGGTGGCCTGGCGGGCCGCATCCGAGAAGTAGGCTGGTACGGTAATCACCGCCCGCGTCACGGGTTCGCCAAGCTGTGCCTCGGCCCGCCGCTTCAGTTCACGCAGAATAAGGGCCGAAATCTGCTGGGGGCTGTAGGTGCGGTTGCCAATAGTTGTAGGAGCATGCTGGCCCATATTGCGCTTGATGGAGCGAATGGTGCGGTCGGGGTTGAGGGCGTACTGGTTGCGGGCGGGCGTGCCCACCAGCAGCATGCCCTGGGGCGTGAAGCCCACCACCGAGGGCATAATTCGTTCGTCGTGGTGGGTCAGCAGCTGGGGCACGCCGTTGCGCACCAGCCCTACCGCCGAAAAGGTTGTGCCTAAATCAATGCCAATGATGGTGTTCATAATTGCGTGCTGTGTGAAACGTGCTGCGTACTGTATGAAACGTGAAACGTGCTGCGTGCTGCGTACTGCGTACTGCGTACTGCGTAATCCGTACTGCGTGCTGCGTGCTGCGTAATCCGTGCTGCGTGCTGCGTAATCCGTGATCCGTGCTGCGTACTGCGTACTGCGTACTCTATAATCCGTGATGCGTAGTTCAGGTCATCTTGTCATCTTGTCATCTTGTCATCTTGTCATCTTGTCATCTTGTTATTACCGCCCCGGTCACTGGTCTCCCGTCGCCGGCCAGCCGTTAGGCGCTCGTCACATGCCTTCGCCGGTGACGGTGACTTCGGCGTGGCGGATGATGCGCGTGCCGTGCATGTAGCCCCGGCGCTGTTCGGCCACAACGCTGCCAGGCTGCTGGTCTGCGCTGGGCGGCACCACTTCCAGGGCGATGTGCAGTTCCGGGTTAAAGGGCTGGTTGAGGGTTGTCATTGGTACCACACCCTCGGTGCCCAGGATGTCGAGCAGCCGCTGGCGTACAAAGTTCACTCCCACCAGCCAGGCGGAAAGGGCCTCACGCATGGGCGTGTCGCTGTGGCGCTGGAGCTGCTTCTGGGCCAGCATGCGCTCGTAGAGCGTGGCGGGAGGCACGGGGTTACTTTGCAGTTTTTCCAGCGTCTGCTGCCCGGAACGAATCGCTTCGTCCAGCCCATCGAGTACGGGCAAAATATTTTTCACCACCTCAAGCCGAGCATGGGTCTGGGCCGTTGCCACCTGTTCGCGCAGGGTCGCCACTTCGATCTCGCGGCGCGTCTCAGCGGCGCGGAGCGCTTCCAGGGCGGCCTGGAGCTGGTTCGCCTGGGCCTCAGAGATCGAATTTGCCTTGAGCTGTTCGCGCCCTGAACGCCCGATTTGCTTTTCGAGCGCTGCCAGCGCCACCTTCACCGCAACCATGCCCTGGTCTTCGCTGGGGCCGGGGCGAGGCGCATAGGAACGGTCGGCCAGCTCCATCAAGCGGCGCTCAATGGCGATGAGCCGGGCGTGGAGCGGGGCCACCAGGGCTGCTGCTGGGGCGGTGTGGCTACCGTTGTGCAGCAGCCGTTGCACCCGGTTTGTTAAGGGCGAAGAACGCTCACTCACAGTTCAACCTTTTTGTGCTCATCGCTCCAGTCGTTGCGTACCAAATCGCTGATGGCACGGGCGGCCAGGAGTAAATCTTCAGTGTGCAGACTCAGATCAAGGGTGGCGGGTGGGTTGGGCCGCGTGCTTGTGGGCCAGCTGTTGAGCAGCAGCATGTCGGTTTCGGCTCGCTGCGGCGGGTCGCGCAGTTGCTCGTAGGCGGCTCGAATGCGCTTAAACATCTCCGGTTCCCGTTCCGGCGGGTGGCGGCGCACCAGTGCGAAATAGGCCTGTTTAATGTCGGCGGCGCTGGCGTTGCGCGGCAGGCCGAGAATGGCGTATGGGTCGCTGTAGGGTTTCGGCATCACCAGAATCTCCCGTTGTCTTCCAGGGCGAAGGCGTGGCCGGTTTGCAGCCAGAGGTGCAAAAATGGGTCGTCAATATGGTGGTTAATGCCCAGAATATGGCGGGCTAGTTCAACCCGTTCCTGCCTGTTGGCCAGCTGAGCAGCCTGTTTCAACAGCTGATGGGCCTGGTTTTTCTGGTTGTTCAGCGCCAGTGTCAGCCCGTGAAGCATCAGTGCCAGTGGCTCGTTGGGGGCCATAGCAGCCGCCTGGCCAGCGTAGCGTTCGGCCATGTCGGGCCTGATGGGAAACAGCTCCAGCGCCAGTTGTCCTCGTCGGCGGGCATCGTTGGGGTGCAAGGCCAGAGCCTGATCGAAACAATTTTGGGCCAGTTTCGACCAGGGGGCCAGCCGTTCCACCACCGGCGGAGCGGGCAGCGTGAAGGCATCCTTTGGCGGCGTGGTCTGGTTCACAATTTCCATGCCAAAGCCCATGCTAGTGTCACTATCTGGCGGTAGGTCGGCCTGGGCCAGGGCCAGTACCCGTTTTGCCTCGGCCAGATTGTTGCTGGCAACCCAGCACGCCAGCACATCGCGGTAAACCCGGGGCCGGTTAGCGGCAAGGGAGCAAGCGTGGGCAAGGGCGTTGCGGGCAGCGTCGGCGTGGTTCTGGCTTAGATGCACGCGCGCCATGCTGATGAAAAACTGTGGTTCCGTTGGGTGTAGCCGTGCGCCTTCTTCCAGGTCTTTGAGCGCTGCGCCAAGGTGCCCCAGGCCCTGCCGTTGCGTGGCCCGGTCGAGCAGCACCCGGGCCAGGCTGCGCTGCACGTCGGTGTGGTCGGGGTGGTGCCGCAGGGCTTCGCGCAGGCTTCGTTCGGCGGCTTGCAATTCGCCCCGTGCGTGGTGGATGGCCGCCAGCCGCAACCGTGCGTTGAGGTGCGTCGGGTCACGCTCCAACAGCCGTCGTAGTTCATTAACCGCCGCCTGCACCTGCTTGTTCGCAATCAGGGCATCGGTGCAGTGAAAGCGCAATTCCATGTCATCAGGCCGCTGCTTGATGAGCTGGCGAAAGAGCACGGCGGCGTGCATGGGAGCGTCGGCCTTCTGGTAGCACGTAATTGCCCGCCGATGAATCCACTGCCACTGCTCGTCCGTCAGGCTGGCGTTGCTGGCGCTGCTCGGGCGGGGGCGGGTGCGCAGCACGGCGCGCCACGAGCGGGCAGCCTGAAGCCACTGCTCCTGGGCTTCGTAGGCCAGGGCCAGGTTGCGCCACAACGGCCTGGGCGATCCCAGCCCGGCAGCGCTGACCCGGCGGCGGGCGTATTCCCACAAGGTGGCTGCCCGCGCCCAGTTGCCCTGAGTCGCCGCTTCATAAGCACCCCGGTCAAGGGCTTGCACCAGAGTGCGGCTGCTGCTGTTGCTGTTGGGCGGCAGGTCTATGGCGAGCAGAGCGGTGCTGGCGGCAGCTTCATTCTGCCCCTCGGCCAGCTGTTCCTCGATCTGCTGACAGGCCAGATTAGCGAGGTTGCTCATCAGCCAGGGCTGGCGCAGGCCATATTCGTAGGCCCGCCGCCAGAGTTTTAGCGCCGTGTTTCGTTCGCCCAGGGGAATGGCGGCCACGCCCTGGTAGTAGTAGCGCACGGCAACCGTGAGCAGCGAAGGCAACGGGGATGAGTCGGACAGGGTTTCAAAGGCCAGTGGGTGCTGGAGCCGCACCAGGCCCAGGCCATGCCAGAGCCGGGCCATCGGGTCTGCATCCCACGAGGGTGGAATGTCGCCCCGCAGCAGGGCCTGCAATGGGGCCAGTGTGGCGCTGACGGGCAGAATGCTGCTGCTGGGCAGGGCCGCAATCCCGGCCTGGGGTTGCTGTTCGAGCAAGGCCAGCGCATAGACCAGCCCAATACCGGGCCAGCGGGAGTCGCGCTGGAGGATAGAGCGGTAGTGGCGGGCGGCTTCGGTGAGGTGGCCTGCCCGGTGCAGGGCCAATGCCAGGTGATACTGAAACCGCATGTCAGCTGGTGCAAGCCGCTGGGCCATGGTCAGGTCGGCAATAATCTCGTTTGGTTCGCTGTTGATTGGGCGGGCCAGGGCCTGGCGGAAGTAGGCCTCGGCCAGGGCTGCGGTCACGTCGTGGCTGCCGTCGGCCAGGGGCGACCAGTATTCAATCGCCTGGTCGAAGCGCCCGTTGTTGAAGGCCCGCAGGCCCTGCTGGCGTTGTGCGTGGGTGGGTGGTTCTACGGTGCCCTGGTAGGTTGAGGCACCAGAAACAAGCCTGAGTCGTGGCATACAGGTCTCGCTCGCAACGGACAATCCTGGGCCGTGTGGGTACGCAGCAGTGCAGCGACGAACAGCTTGACGATATTCCGGGATTACATTACTTTACATCGTGCCGGAAGGAAATGACATGCTGATGAAACGTACATCTACCTTTCACTATGGAACAACGCACAGCGGAAGGCTTTTCACACAGGTGTTGATAGCAAAATTGTAAGATTTACGATGAGGAATTCGTGATGCTGATGCGGCGAAGGTGATGCGTACCTGCGTAGTGCGTACTACGTACTGCGTAGCCGAGACGTGCCGTTGAAAGATACAGAGGTGGTGCGGTCAACAGGCTTGGCAGTCGGTAGCATCTGGTTTGAATGAGCTACAGTATAATGCTAAAGCGGTACAACATTTTGCAAGTACCGTTTTATTGCTAAACAATGCCTTGCATAGTTGCAACGCCCCAGCGCAGCGTCACTACCATGCGAATCGCTGCTTTACCATGTGAGCAACGAGCGGCGCTGGATACAAAGCGATACCCGCACAGCATGGTTTTAAAACAAAAAGAGGACGAGCCATGCGGCTCGCCCCCTTCCAATGAGTCCCTTCTGGTTAGCGGTCGTTAGTCAGCCCGCCCGCCTGCGGTCACGGGCTTGGTCTGTTCGGTCATGTCCTCGCTTTCGCGCTTGCTCTGCCAGATGGCCCAGATGAGCGCGGCGAGACACACCACCATGCCCACAATCACGCCGATGCTGAGTGGCTGGCCGGGCAAGCGCACGGTCACCACAATCGGGGCGATGATGAGTGCTACCAGGTTGATCACCTTGATCATCGGGTTGAGGGCCGGGCCGGAGGTGTCCTTCAGCGGGTCGCCCACGGTGTCGCCCACCACGGCGGCCTTGTGCGGCTCTGAGTGTTTGCCGCCGTAGTTGCCCTCTTCGATGTACTTCTTGGCGTTGTCCCATGCACCACCGGCATTGGACTGGAACACCGCCATCAACTGGCCGGAAAGGATGATGCCCGCCAGGAAGCCACCCAGAGCTTCAACACCCAGCAGGAAGCCTACCAGGATCGGCACCGTCACAGCGATGATACCCAGACTGATCAGCTCCTTCTGGGCCGCTGTGGTAGAAATGCCCACTGCACGGGCGTAGTCGGGCAGGGTGGTGCCTTCCATCACGCCGGGGATCTTAAACTGGCGGCGCACCTCGTTCACGATCTGCGAAGCGGCCCGCTGCACGGCGCGGATGGTGAGGGCCGAGAACAGGAACGGCACCGCTCCACCAATCAACAGGCCGATAAACACCTCGGGCAAGGCCACGTTGATGCCGATCTGTTGCAGGGTTTGTGTGCCTGCTGGCAGCAAGCCGCTGGCGATCATTGCCTCCTGCGCCCGGCTGGTGTCGGTGAGGTAGGAACCGAAAAGGGCCACGGCTGCAATCACCGCCGAACCAATGGCGATACCTTTGGTGACGGCCTTGGTGGTGTTGCCCACTGCGTCCAGGTCGTCCATCACGTTGCGGGCGTTCTTGTCTAGCCCCGCCATTTCGCCAATCCCGTTGGCGTTGTCGGAGATGGGGCCAAACGAGTCCATCGAGATGGTGTTGCCAGTGAGCGTGAGCATGCCGATGCCGGTGAGCGACACGCCATACAGCACGGCGGTGAACTGCACGGTCGGGTCAGCCGAGTAGCCGCTGAAGATTAGCACGGACGAGAAGATCGAGCCACAGATCACCACCACAGCCCACACACTCGATTCCATTCCCAGCGAGAGACCAGACAAAATGTTGGTGGCCGAGCCAGTCTGCGAAGCGCGGCTGGTGTCCTTCACTGGCTTAAAGTGGGTCGAGGTGAAGTATTCGGTCAGCTTATCCAGCACGATGGCCAGCACAATACCGGCGAGCATGGCCAGGAAGGGTCGCCAGTCGGTTGCACCGTTGGCATCCACCATAAAAACTGGGGTAATCGCCGCTGAGCCAGCCACGGCAATCACCGCCGCGATGTAGAAGCCCCGGTTCATGGCGGCCATAGCATTGCGGGTCTTCTCATCGGTACGCACAAACAGGTTGCCGATGATCGAGGCAATCACGCCGATGCCACGCAGCACCAGGGCGAACACCACAAAGCGCAGGTCAACACCGGGCAGGCCAGCGGCGGCATTGGCGGCAATACCCAGCACAATACCGAGGATCATCGCCGAGACGAGTGTGACTTCAAAGCTTTCAAACACGTCGGCGGCCATACCGGCGCAGTCGCCCACGTTGTCGCCCACCAGGTCGGCGATCACGGCAGCATTGCGGGGATCGTCCTCGGGGATACCAGCTTCAACTTTACCCACCAGGTCAGCGCCCACGTCGGCGGCCTTGGTGTAGATACCGCCGCCCACGCGCATAAACAGCGCGATCAGCGAGCCACCGAAGCCAAAGCCCAGCAGCGCATCCGGCGCGGCAATGCCGAAGACGATGAAGATCAGTGTACCGCCGAGGAGTCCCAGGCCCACCGTGAGCATGCCCGTGACGGAGCCGGACTTGTAGGCCACTTGCAGGGCCGGGTTGTAGCCTTTGCGGGCGGCAGCGGCCACACGCACGTTGCCCTCAACCGCCACGTTCATGCCCACATAGCCCACACAGTAGGAGAAAAGCGACCCCATCAGAAAGGCCACTGCCCGACCAATCGCCACCCACCATGTGGCCGCTTCCGCCGAACCGAAGTGTTCCACCGCCTCGCGGGTTGGTGGGATGACGAGCACACTTGCCGCTAGCACAAAGGTCAGCACCACAATCAGAATAGCAATGGTGCGGAACTGGCGACTCAGGTAGGCGTTTGCGCCATCCTTAATGAAGCCCCACACCTCCTGCATGCGGGCCGTTCCCTTATCTTGCGCCAGCACCTGGTTGCGCAGCACCACAGTGTAGATCAGGCTGAAGATGGCAATTGCCAGCACGGCCCATACCCCATACTGCTGCATTTCGTTGAGATCCTGCATACCTCCAACTCCTTCGTTGTTGTAAGCGCCACACTCACGTTAGCTTCCCCGCATGCAGCCCGGCTGCCGCAGGACGGGCCAATTCCTAACTGGTACATCCTCCGCCCACAACGGGTGGGGAAGATGTCCCGAAAGAATTGTGATAAATTTCCCTGGATGAACGATATTTTAGCATATGAGCAACAGACTTGTAAAGTTGCCACATGTTTTTCCAAAGAGAGCATTGGTACATCACAACGTCAGGTGAGAAAGCACCACAGACAGCACATCCTAGCAGCATAAACCTTACCACCAACTATCGGAGCGGGCAGGTGCATGTGGTATAATGCGCCGAATTTATTGCTTTTACGACATCCTTTGATATAAGTAGAGTATGATTTCAGGTGCATATGAAAGAGTT
>JALONX010000841.1 GCA_025454695.1 Chloroflexaceae bacterium | reverse complement strand
GCGCTTCTTGCACCCAGCTGCGCGCATCAGCATGCTCAAGCAGCTTTTTTAACTCAAACTTTGCTGGATCCAATCCCGGCAGTGGATTAGGTTCCTCTTCTTCAAACCCGGAGTTGCGAAAGACGCGCATGGGGCCATTTTTGTCTGAGACCTCAATGCGGTGCGCATCGCGCTGTTTCAGTTCCAGCACCACAACCATGTCGGGCAGCAGCAGCACGCCGTCTAGCTCCTGATCACGGTTTTGTCGTGGGCGAAAGGCAAAAAAGCCGGGAATGAGAAAGCCTTCTTCCGCTGCCAGAACGTGCTGAATAGCCCGTAGCGCATTTTTCTCATGATCTTGGAGATCAGCGGTGTGCTGGGTTGGTACAAGCTCAATGGCCACAAAAGCCTCCTTCCGGGTGACGTGTTTCGTCACGATGAGCAGGTTGATGAAGCCAGGACGTTTATTTTGCGTTATAATTTGGAAACAGCTGTAGTATACCAAAAAAAACGAACCCTTTCCACTTGGAAAGGAGATGCACAATGATGAAAAATCCTGCGCTTGCACAGGAATTACATCTGTTACAGCCACAGTTGGTCGCCTTTCTCAGTAGCCAGTTGCAGCAGCTGCATGGTGCCGACTGGTGGCAAAAAGCCGTGGTGCCCTGGCTTGAACGACGGCCCGCCGCCGCCGCCTGGGAAGAGACTCACGACCTGATGAGCCTCGACGTAGCGGCGCTGCTCCAGCTGCTGTTGCGTTACCCGGCGCTCTCTAGTGCCTGGCCGCTTGAGGCAAAAATGCAGCTGACGGAGTTGGTTGCGCTGCTGCAAACCAGCGTTTTGTTGCCCGAAGCTGGCGCGTCTCAGGCTGCAACCCGTCTCCAACTCTTCCGACAATGGTTGGTGCAGTTCGCCAAGGTAGCGCCTCCGCTCCCGCCTGCAACGATCCCTGGCACGGCTGCGCCTGCGCCTGCGCCGCCAAGGCCCGCGAATGTCGCGCCCGCGCCCACCACGGGTAAGGCTGCTCCTTCAGCCTGGGATAGGTTTTGGGGTACGCCGCCAGCTGCGAAACAGGCCCCGCCGCCCGCTGCTGCACCGCCGCAAGCGCCAACGCCACTACAATCACCGGGTGTTCAAGCAGCAAACCTGCACGACGACTCGTTTCCCAGCTGGTCAGTGATGAGCAATGGTGCGTCTTCCTCTCGTCCTGTTGCCGCCGTTCCATTACCTATCGGCGGGCGTCGGCCTGCACGCCTTGGTCGCTTCGGTACATGTCTCCTCACCCTGGTGGCGATGCTGATTGCGCTGAGTCTCTTCGGACAACTGGTGCTTTCGTATGGCGCTAACGTGCAGTCGGTCTATGGCCAGCTGATGCAAGGCATGTCGGCGGTGGCAACAGCGGCAGTGGCAACGGTGGAAGCTGGCAGCGGCTCACCAGTCTTCACTGCGCCACCAGCCCCCACTGTGGCCCCAACGATGGGGGCTGGTGGCGGATTACGGATTGATGGCCAGGCCAGGGTGGTGACGAATGGTGCCAGTGCCCGCCTCCGGCCCCGCCCCGGCACGCAAGGCATGGATGGCGTGCGGGGTGTGCTCAACGGTACGGAGGTGCTGGTGCTTGAAGGGCCAGTAGAGGCCGATAACTACCGCTGGTGGAAGGTGCGTGCTGGTCAATTTGAGGGCTGGATGGCCGAAACCTTACTTGAACCGCTGCCATAACGGCGCTGGTAGGCACACTGCCATGTGGTGCAACGCCACGGCGACGGAGAGCCGCAACATCTTGCGGCTCTCCATTGATTCATTGCCGCACGTCGTGGCGCAGCGCGGGCGAACCTTGTGTTCGCCCCTACAACGGTGGGTTTCGTCGTGGCGCAGCGCGGGCGAACACAAGGTTCGCCTCTACGGCGGCGGGGTTCGTCGCACGTTCATTACGGGCGGGTCTGAGACCACGCCCGGACAGCATTGTATTTTCATTGCCTTTACGCATTACGTAGTACGCAGTACGCATCGGCTCGTTATGAACATCCTCATCACTGGCGGCACTGGTTTTCTGGGCCGCCACCTTGGGTCGGCCCTGTTGCGCCAGGGCCACACCGTGCGGCTGCTGGGCCGCAACTTCGCCGCTGCCGGGCCGCTGCTGGCCCTGGGTGCCCAGCCCGTCGTCGCCGACCTGGCCGATGAGCGGGCGGTGCTGGCCGCCTGCATTGGTATGGACGCGGTCTGCCACGTTGGGGCGCTCTCGGCCCCATGGGGGCGGCGGGCAGCCTTTGAGTCGGCCAATGTGCGCGGCACGGCCCATGTGCTGGCCGGGTGCCGCCGCGCCGGGGTGAGTCGGCTGGTGCATGTCTCCTCGCCTGCGGTGGTGTTCACCGGCGGCGACCACCGCGATACCACTGAGGCCGCACCGTTTCCGCGCCGCTTCACCTCGACCTACGCCGAGACGAAGAAGCGGGCCGAAGACTTGGTACACGCCGCCCCTGATGTGCCAGCGGTGATTTTGCGCCCCAAGGCCATTTTTGGCCCCGGCGACACCGCGCTCATCCCGCGTTTGCTGGCGGCGGCTCGGGCCGGGCGCTTGCCCCAGATCGGCAACGGGCGCAACCTGGTTGATCTGACCTATGTCGAGAATGTGGTGCATGCGATGGTGCTGAGTCTGCATGCGCCCGCCGCGGTAGGCAAAACCTACTTTATCACCAACGATGAACATGTGCCGCTGTGGGAGGTTATTCGCACCTTGCTGGGCCACCTGGGCTTGCCCACCCGCCTGCGCCAGGTGCCCGTGCCGGTGGCCATGGCTGCCGCCGCTGCCATGGAGGCCCGCGCCGCCGTCACCGGCCAGGAGCCGCTGCTCACCCGCTACAGCGTCGCCATCCTCGCCCGCACCCAGACCTACGACATCAGCGCGGCGAAACGCGACCTGGGCTACCAGCCCCTGGTCAGCGTGGCCGAAGGCGTGGCGCGGACGCTGCGGGAGTTGAGAATTGAGAGCTGAGAGTTGAGAGTTGAAAATGGAGCGTTTTACCTAAATGTTACTTGATGATGCAAACGTAGTGCGGACTTATGAAGTTAAATAATTAAATCAATA
>JALONX010000840.1 GCA_025454695.1 Chloroflexaceae bacterium | reverse complement strand
AAATAGAGCGTGCCCTGGAAGATGTCGCCTGCATCCAGCAACAAAAAGTTCTGCGTGGGGTTGGCAGTCTTAATCTCCTGAATAACCTTCGCACGCCGGGCCACGCCGCCGAAGTTGCGGGTGAGCGCCGTCACCGGCGGGGTGGCATTGGCGTTGGCCGCCCGAATAGTGCGGGCGTCGGCATCTTCCGGTTCAATGCGCCCGTGGTGGTCGTTGGTGTGTAGAATGCGCAACGAGTAGGCAACTGGAGCAGGCTGGGCAAAGACAATCTTGTAGCCGCCAGCCCAGGTGAGCAGCGTTGCGCCAGCGCCACCGGCAGCTGCTTTCAAAAAGGTTCGTCGAGTAACCTTAGCCATACAGGTCTCTTTCTCCTTCACAGTAGTGAACACCAGAAACAGATTGGGCAGCTGAACTACCCAACGGGAGACGTTTTTGCATGATGAGGGCTGAGATGACGCCGCAAATCATACCACAAAAATGTGTTAATGGTATCAAGCCCACGTCCGGCTCGTGGTGGTGTCAACGTGGACATCCGTGTGTTAAAAGCATCTACGGGCGTAACCTGTAGTATGGCACAACCGTGTTAATGTTTGAGGAACGTGCGGTTAAATTCGTGTTAAGGAGGGGGCGAATGCCACAAGGTTCGCCCTTTGTGGCGAGGGCGAACCTTGTGTTCGCCCCTACAATTCCCGGTTCATACTTCATACTTCATACTTCATACTTCACAATTGCCCCGACGCGCCCCAGTTTTCCAGCAGCAGCTGGTAAGCCGGGTCGTCGTAGCGACTGAGGGCGAAGGCGGGGGCGTAGTGGGGCAGCGGGCTGCCGGTGAGGTGGGCCGCCAGCAGTTCGCCAGAGGCACATGCGGCCATCAAGCCGAAGCCCGAAAAAGCCCCCATGGCGTAGGCACCGCCCACCGGCAGCGGGCCGATGAGGGGGCGGTTTTCGCGGGTTTTGGTGTAGTAGCCGCCATCCACCACCGGCGGCGGGGTGCGCCCGAAGTAGGCCCGCAGGCCCGGCAGCATCTCGGCCAGGCCCCGCAGGGCCACCTCGGGGTAGTCGGGGTCGAGGCGAATAGGGAAGGTCGGCTCCACCGGCTCGGTGTGGTACGTCCAGAGGATGAGCAAAATGTTGCTGTTACCGCCGCCTTCGGGCCGGGCATGCACGCCTGAGGGGAAGGTTTGCAGCAGCCAGGCCATCTCCGGCGACTCACGCAGCGTAGCCCGCTCTTCGTCCGTCCAGCTCAGCGGCGTGGGGTCAGTCCAGATCAGCATGGGCGCATGGCGCGGCACCACGCCGAGGTGGTCGGTAAAGGCCACCTTGATGTGCAGCTCGTTGAACACTGGCAGCTCCAGCCCGAGCATGCGGCCCACCGCCCCAAAGCCTGGCCCGGCGGCATTCACGAAGTGTTCTGTTGCGATGCGCTGGGGCGCGCCCTCGCCCCGCAGCTGCACCGCCTGCACCCGTCCGTTCTGCACCTCAACGCCTTCCAGCCGGGCCGTGATCAGGCGTGTACCATGCGCACGGGCCGCTTCGAGCATGGTCATCCCCAGCTGCTGGGCGCTGAACCAGCCCGCCCGCCGCGCATGCAGCACGGCCACGGTGCGTTCGCTCAAATAGGGGAAATGCTGCCTAATCAGCCCCTGGTCGGTGATAATATCCGCCCCATCAAGGCGGCTGCGGTAGCCCTGGAACTCAGCAGGCTGGTACGACAGGCCGGAGATTGGAGATGAGGAGATAGGGAGATGAGGAGATGAGGAGAAGTGCGTAGCCAAACCTGAATGGTGACTCTCCCTGTCTCCCTGTCTCCCTGTCTCCCTGTGGTCGGCGAACCCCGGGCCATGCCAGCGCAGTGGCCCCGCGCCGAGGGCGGCGGCTTCTGCGGCGGCGGCGCGGAAGTCGGCGATGCGGGCCTCATCTGCGGTGGCGAAGAGATAGCCACGGCGGTTCAGGCCGATGCGGTTGTCGGTGGCGTCGGCCAGTTGCTCCATCAGGTCAACGCTGCGGTTCATCAGCGCCACCATGGCATCGCCAGGGCCAGGCCACCAGTTGCGGTAACATTCAGTAGATTTGTCGCTGGTGAGCGAGAGCGGCGGGTGCTCATCCACCAGCACCACGTTGCGCAGGCCGTGAACCACGGTCAAATGGTAGGCAGCGGCAATGCCCGCAATGCCCGCCCCACAGATCACCACATCGGCAGTTTGGTTGTGCATCATACAAGTGACGAGTGACGAGTGACGAGTGACGAGTGTTTCCACAACCCCTACAGCTCCCACAACCCGACACCTTCTTTGTGCGCTTTGCGGCTTTGCGAGAGCAAAAAATAATTTCAGAAGCTGCCCGAGAATACTTTCACAACTGCATACGGGCACAAAGGATTGTAGATGAACCTGCTTCTGCCCATACTTTGTGAGCTTTGCGCCTTTGCGAGAGCTACAAGCGCTCAAAGCGGGCCAGCTGGCTCGGTGCGCCCACCTCGGCATCCTCCGGCCCGATGGGCTGCACTATGATAGCATAGCCGTAGCTGGTGGCCACACGCTCGGCCCACTGCTGGAACTCGGCCCGCGTCCACTCGAAGCGGTGGTCGGCGTGGCGCATGCTGCCAACGGCCAGGGTTGGAAAGCGCACATTGTACTCAGCGTTGGGCGTGGTCAGCACCACGCTGCGGGGGCGGGCGTTACCAAAAAGCACCTGCTCGAAGCTGGCCAGGCGAGCCGGGTCGAGATGTTCGATCACCTCCACCACGGCGGCGGCGTCGAAGCCTGCCAGGCGGCTGTCGCGGTAGAGCAGCGAGCCATGCAGCAGCGTCAGCCGCTGGGCCACCGGGGGCGGCAACTGCTCCAGCCGCAGCCGCTTGCGGGCCAACTCCAGGGTGCGGGGCGAAACGTCCATCCCCACAATGCGCTCAAACTGCCGCTCGGCCAGCAACAGCCGCAGCAGGCGGCCTTCGCCACAGCCAAGGTCGAGGACGCTGCGGGCATTGGTGGCCTTAAGCTGCTCAATCACTGCCGCCAGGCGCTGGCTGTGGAGGCTGGTGCGGGCTGGCTCCTCCGCTGGAGTCGCC
>JALONX010000839.1 GCA_025454695.1 Chloroflexaceae bacterium | reverse complement strand
ACCAGCGTGTGACGGGGAAATTGCTTCAACACCGCGCCCATCTCGCGCTCCGCTTCGCCAATGCCGTAAATATCGGCGAGATCGAAATAGTTGATCCCGTGTGCATAGGCCCGCTCCACCACCTGGCGGGCATTGTCAGAGTCCACTTTGCCTTCACCGTAGTTAATCCATCCGCCTAGCGACACGGCACTGACCTTCATGCCCGCGTCGCCCAACCTTCGATAGCGCATACGCTTCTCCTTCAAAAAAACCAACGCCCGATCATCTTATCACTAATGACACTCGTCATGCAGACTGTTGGCCGTAGTCAGGGCTGCGTCAATGTCACCTTCCCATGCAGGCCGAGGGCATCAATGCCTCGGCTGATGGGTACAAAGCCCGCCTGCGCGGGCTGATCAGGCCACGCAGGTGGCCTTCGTTGCGGTTAGCCGAAGGCTTCAGCCCCAGGGCGTGGTGAACATGACACAAAACGCATTGGCCGGTGGGCGTTTCATAACTCATACCTCACACCTCATCTTTCCGCCTTATGGTATACTCTTTACACAACACGCCAGCGTTTTTTCTCCCTCCCCCACCAGACAGGTTTCTATGACCACGAGTCGTCACCATTTCCCCCCTGGTTTTCTCTGGGGTGCTGCCACTGCCGCCTACCAGATTGAAGGTGCATGGAACGCGGATGGCAAAGGCGAGAGCATCTGGGATCACTTCAGCCACACGCCGGGCCGCATTCGCCGGGGCGAAACTGGCGATGTGGCCTGCGACCACTACCACCGTTATGCCGAAGACGTGGATTTGATGGCCGAGATTGGTCTGCAATCCTACCGCTTTTCCATCGCCTGGCCGCGCATCTTCCCCCACGGCGACACCGCGCTGAACCAGAAGGGGCTGGATTTCTACCGCCGCCTGGTGGCCGCCCTTCGCGAGCGGGGGATTGTGCCCATGGCCACGCTCTACCATTGGGACTTGCCGCAGAAGTTGCAGGAGCGGGGCGGCTGGGTCAACCGCGACACGGCCATGCGCTTTGCCGAATATGCCGCCTTTCTCTTCGAGCACCTGGGTGCTGAGATACCGCTGTGGGCCACCCACAATGAGCCGTTTATCAGCGCCTATTTCGGCTATGGCAATGGCGAAAAGGCCCCCGGCGTGCGTCGCTTCTGGGATGTGCTGACCGTTGGCCACCACCTGCTGCTGTCCCACGGGCTGGCGGTGCAGGCCTATCGGGCCAGCGGGCGGCGGGCCGAGGCTGGCGGCCACAGCGGCATCGGCATCGTGCTGATGATCTGGCCCCACCACCCCGCCAGCGCCAGCCCACGCGACGTGCAGGCCAACCGCCTGGTGGATGGGGCGATGAACCGCATGTTTCTGGAGGCGCTGTTCTGCCGCCGCTACCCCGACGACATGTGGCAGCACTTTCGCCGCCGCCTGATGTTGCCCCGTGTGGCTCCAGGCGACATGGAGCTTATTGGCCAGCCGATGGATTTTCTGGGGATCAATACCTACACCCGCGTGGTGAACGCGGCCAACTGGCGCGACCTGCTGGCCGGGGCGCAGCAGGTCACACCTCAGGAACCGACGACGGCGATGGGCTGGGAAATCTACCCGCCAAGCATCTATGAGTCCGTGATGAAAGTGCGCAGCTACGGCGACATTCCGCTCTACATCACCGAAAACGGCATTGCGCTCCATGATGAAAAAGGAAACGATGGGCGGGTCGCCGATGGTGCGCGCATCGCCTACATGCAGAGCCACCTGGCGGAGCTGCACCGGGCCATGGCCGAAGGGGCCGACGTGCGGGGCTACTATGTCTGGTCATTGCTGGATAATTTTGAATGGGAACTGGGCTACGACAAGCGCTTTGGACTCATTCATGTGGATTTTGCCACCCAAAAACGCACCTTAAAAGATAGTGCCTACTGGTATCGCGACCTGATTGCTACAAATAGTCTGAGCTGACATGTTTCGGCTTCGTCCTCCGGCCTACCTCTATCTTTTTCATGCAGCGTTGCTGGTGCTGGGGCTGGCAATTTATGAATTGCTATTAAACCTGGCGATCCTGGCCCTGGGCTTCGAGCGGGAGTTGCTGGGGGTGCTGGCCACTTTGCCCGTGCTCAGCGCCGCCCTGCTGAGTCTGCCCATGTGGGCGGTGGTGACGCGGGTTGGCTTGCGCACCTCACTCATCCTTGGCGCGCTGTTGCAGGCGGCAGCGGTGCTGGTGGTGGCGGTGTGGCCCGGTCGCTGGCCGTTGCTGGTGGGCACGGCCCTGCTGGGGCCAGGTTCGGTGCTGTTCGCCGTCGCCTCGGCCCCGCTGATGATGCGCTACAGCGACGAACGTGACCGCGCCCGGCTCTTCAGCCTCAACGCGGCGATTCTGGTGGGCGTTGGGGGCCTGGGCAGTCTCCTCGGCGGCTGGCTGCCGGGGCTGGCGGCGCAGCTGTGGCGTCTTGCCCCCCAGAGCGCCCCGGCCTACCAGGCCACCCTAGCGCTGGCGGGCGGGCTGATGCTGCTGGCCTTGCTGCCGCTGCTGGCATTGCCGGGCGGGCAAGAACCGAGAACCGAGAACCCAGAACCCGTAGGGGCGAACCCCGTGTTCGCCCAAACCCCGCATCCTGAACCCGTCGGCTCCGACTCCATATGGCATTTCATGCTGAATCCGTCGCCCTTTGTGCTCAAGGCGCTGGTCTCGCCGCTGGCGATTTCGTGCGGGGCGGCGCTGCTGTTTCCCTTTTTGAACCTCTACTTCCAGCAGCGTTTTGCCGTAGCTGATGCCACTCTGGGCCTTATTTTTGCGGCGATGGGTATTGCCACCGGGCTGGCCACGCTGGCCGCTCCATGGCTTTCGGCCCGGCTTGGCCCTATGGGCAGCGTGGTGCTCACACAGGCGCTTGCCATTCCCTGCCTGTTGCTGCTCGGCCTGGCTCCACTGCTGAGCCTGGCGGTGGGGGTGGCGGTGCTGCGGGCCGCCCTGATGAACATGGCCGCCCCGCTCTACACCGCCTATGTGCTGGAACGAACAGCGGTTGTCCACCGTCCTCTGATGAACGGGCTGTTGCAGGCGGCCATGACGGC
>JALONX010000116.1 GCA_025454695.1 Chloroflexaceae bacterium | reverse complement strand
TTCCCCGCCGATGCCGAGTCCCATTTCGTCGGCCAGGGCGGGGCGCACGGCCAGCACAAAATCGGTTGAGCCAAGGGGCGCACGGGTGTCGCGCCAAATCATGTAGTCCCACACCCGCAGCAGGGTTTCGTGCGCAAACGGTTCGCGCAGCACCCGCCCCACCAGCGACACTTGATCAACGGGTGCAGTCGTCCAATCGTTCCCAAGCCGATACATCTGGTCTTCGGGGAACCACCAGCGCAGCGGGAAGCGCTGCAAGCGGAAGTCCCGCAGATATTCGCGGTTCTGGGGGAACTGGTCGAGATTTTCCTGCAACAGCAGCACCGCCTGCACATCCTGGGCTGGCGGCCCGCTCAGCTGGGGGCCGGTGCGGCTGGCCCGGCGGAAGTCGCGCATGTACCACGACCAGACGGTTTCGTTATCATAGATCACCGGCATATCAAGATTGCCGCCGCGCCGCCGCGAGGCCTCTTCCAGCCGCCGCACCACGTTCATCACATCGGGCGAGGTCTGGGTGTAGATCAGCATCTCGCGGGGCGTGTCGCCACTAAGGTAGGCCAGGCGGTAGGCATTGCGAAAGGTGTAGAGGCCGCCGATAAGCGTGATGCACAGCGCCGTGGCCGCCAGGGCGTAGCCCCAACTCCAGCGCAGGGCCGTGCCCAGCACCAGCAAGCCCAGCAGCGCCAGCGCAAACAGCGGCACGCTCCAGAGCGGCACCACCAGCTGCTGCCCATAGTTCACGTAGGCCGTCATCAGAATAAAGCCCAGGCCCACCACCACGGTAAAGATAGACGTAAAAATCACCAGGCTGGAATGCACCAGCGGCGGCGACTCAGCGAGCCAGTGTTCCACCCGCAGCGCCCCTGTGGTCAGCACCTGTTGGGCCGCCCAGGCCCCAAACAGCACCAGCGGCAGCACAATGTGAATGGTGAGCCAGGGCATCCGCTCACCAGCCCAGGAATAAATTTCCCATGCTGCAAACACCCACCAGAACAGCACCAGCGGAAAGATGAGCGCCGAACGTTGAGCGACGAACGCTGAACGCTGAACTGCGTACTGCGTACTGCGTACTGCGTCATCTCCATCCGCTGCGTCTCCGCGTCTCTGCGCCTCTGCGTTTCTCTGCGTTTCTGCGTTTTGCGCCCGCCACAGCCGCCACACCCGCCAGCACATGGTGGCCAGCAGGCCCATGCCCACCAGCACCCAGAAGAGCAGCAGCGGCTCGTAGACGGTGAGAATCGTTGTATAGTAGTGGTCGGGCTGGCCGCCGCGCTCCACATTATGCTGCGCCAGCCAGTAGAGCAGCGAGCCAGTGACGCCGGTGATCAGGCCGAGCATGTTGGTGAAGAAGGCGGTGAAGAAGAGGGCATAGATGCCAAAAAAGAGCGCCAGCGCCACCAGCCAGCGTCGCCCTTCAACCAGGCTGGCATAGGCTGCCACCACCGGGTCGCCACGGGCAATCGCCCGGCCCCAGGGCGTCACTCCCGCGCCATCGCGCCGCCCCCAGATCAGCCAGCAGAGCAGACCGAGGCCGCCGAAGACCACTGCTATGGCCAGCAGCACAGCGGGGTGGCCAAAAAAGCGTCCCAGGTCGGAGAAATATTGCCCAAGGTTGGCAAACAGCGAGCGCCCACCGTCGTTATCGGCCCGGTTGCGGATGCGCAGGGCGTAGGCATTGTCGTAGGTTTCCAGCGGATACCAGCCGAAAATCGGCCCCGGCGTGTAGCGCATCAGGTTCGTCTGCGGGTCGCGAATGGCGTTGTGGGCACCGTCAACTTCAGCTTTGCCGGGCAGCACAAAAATCAGCGCCGCCACCAGCACCGCCATCACCCCCAACATGGGAATGCCCGGCCAGTAGACGCGCCAGAGGAAGAGCAGCAGCAGCGGCGCAAAAACCATAATCGAAAAGAGGTAACTGGTTTCCAGCGTCACCACCATGAGTCCGAAGGCTGCCGCGCCCACATAGAGCCAGAGCGGGCGGCGGGTGCTGGCGTAGCGCACCACGGCCACAAACACCAGCATCTCAAACACAATGGCGTACATGTCGTGGCGAATAAAGCGCCCCACATACAGCACCACCGGCGAGATCAGCAGGTAGACCGCCGCCATCAAGGCAGCCGGGCGGCCCAACTCGCGCCGCACCAGAAAGGGCAGCACCGTCAGCACCGTGCCAAACAGGGCCACGCCCAGCCGGGCAGTAAAATCGTTGTCGGTGAACAGAAAATAGTTCAGTGCGCCGAGGTAGTAGAGAAAGGGGCCGTGCAGCAGCGGGTCGTGAATATAGCCCTGGCCAGTATAGATATTCCAGGAATAGGCCGCATGCAGCGTCTCGTCGTGGTGCAGCGCCCGGTCGCCCAGCGCCCACATGTGGGCCAGCAGCGACAGCAAAGCCAGCCCGATGTAGGCCAGGTGCTCAACCGTTAGCCAGGAGCGGCGCTCAACCAGGGGCACCGGGCGGGGTGGTGTGGGCGTATGTTCGCTTTCTGTCAGGCGTGGAAAATCAACGGTTGCCATGAACCTCCGGGCCGTAGTGGATTGACGATTTGCGATTGACGATTGACGATGAGTGAGGCGATGAAACCACCAAGCGAATGACGACAATAGCCATCATCATTCAGCCACAGCTGGAACGCAATGATAAGCATTCATAATTAAATCCGATATACGCTCTGGCCGTGGCCCTAATTACTCAGCCAAAAAAGTTTTTACACTGCCGAACGTTGTCACCCCGACCACAGGGAGGGGTCTTCAATGCACTGCAATGCAGATTCCTCACTTCGTTCGGACGGGTAGACGCTCTGGCCGTTACCCTTAAGGGCGCGGCTTGGCGATGCGAAGCCCGCCTGCGCGGGCTGTGCCAAATTTAATTTTAATCTTCATCATCGCGTTGCCTTTGTTCAGACGCCGAATTATGGGATTTGCTACAATAAACTAAACACCTCGCGCCGCCGCAGCCACCGAATGAATTCGGCGTCTGAATGACCAAAACAAGCTGATGGAGTTTTACTTTTTAATCCGGACATGCGGTGCCACCCTGTCCACCGAATGAATTCGGCGTCTGGAAGGCGCAAACACGCTGAAGCGTGTTGCCCCGATGGCTGTCTGGATTATGTTGTAAAGACTCATAAGCGTGTTGACACAGTGGTTGCGTAGATTGTTTTGTAAAGACTCATCATTCGGTGGCTAATCGAGCAACAAATCGCACAACCCCGGCATTGTACACCATGCTGTTACGTGCAAGCAAGGGTAGTTAAGGGTTAGAGGTTAAGGGTTATGAACACAGTACCACATAGTAAATGTTGAGGCTAACATAACCCCTAACCCCTAACCCTATAACCTATCGTTCAAAATATCGGCAGATACCGTTCGACCTCCCACTGCGAGACGTGGCTGCGGTAGGTTTCCCACTCCTGCTGCTTGGCTCCGATAAAGCGCTCGTAGACATGCGGGCCAAGGGCGGCCTGGATCACCTCGTCGCGGCGCAGATGCTCCAGAGCCTCGCCCAGCGAGCGGGGCAGGGCTTCCAGCCCACGGGCACGCGGGTCTACATGAAACAAATCTTCTTCCGCTGCTTCCGGCAGGTGCAACTGGCGCTGAATGCCATCCAGCCCGGCGGCCAGCATCACCGCAAAGGCCAGGTAGGGGTTGCAAGCCGGGTCGGGGCAGCGCAACTCCACGCGAGTGCTTTCTTCCAACCCTGTGCTGACCCGTGGCACCCGCACCAGCGCCGAGCGGTTGGTGCGGCCCCAACTCAGGTAAACTGGCGCTTCAAAGCCGGGGACGAGTCGTTTGTACGAATTCACCAGCGGGGCCAGCACGGCTATCATGCCACGAGCGTGGGCCAGCAACCCGGCGATAAAATGGCGCGCCAGAACCGAAAGGCCGTAGGAGTCGCGCCCATCGTGAAAGGCGTTCACCCCGTTGTCGAGCCGCACCAGGTTCTGATGCACATGCATGCCATTGCCGTTGATGCCCATCACCGGCTTGGGCATAAAGGTGGCATATAGCCCATTGAGCTGGGCCACCGCCTTGAGCACCACCCGGCTGGTCACGCTGTGGTCGGCGGCGCTGAGCGCATCGGTGGGGCTTAAATCAATCTCGTGCTGGCCCACCGCAACCTCGTGGTGGCTGGCCTCAACCCCAATGCCAAAGCCCTGCAAAGCCCGCACCATCTGGCGGCGGATGTGGGTGGCCTGGTCGGAGGAGACATCGAAATAGCCCGCGTCATCGTGTGGCGTGGGCACAGGTCGCCCCTCAGCATTGAGCTTGAAGAGAAAAAATTCCAGTTCTGGGCCGACTTTGTAGGCATAGCCCATGCTGGCGGCCTGCGCCAACACCCGCCGCAGCACCGCTCGCGGATCACCGGCAAAGGGCTTGCCATCGGGCGTGTACACATCGCAGATGAGCCGGGCCGTGGGCACGCCCGCCTGCCGATCCCAGGGCACCTGGGCGTAGGTAGCCAGGTCGGGCACCAGGTACATGTCGCTTTCAACCACGCGGGCAAAGCCCTCGATGGACGAGCCGTCGAACCAGACGCCGTGTTGCAGCGCCCCGGCCAGCTCTTCCACCGGAATGGTGACGGTTTTCACCATTCCCAGAATGTCGGTAAATTGAAGATTCACGAACTGAATCTGCTCGTCGGCCACCTGCCGCAGGAGTTCGGCCCGCCGTTCATCGCTCATGCTGTCGCTCCACCACTGCTCACGGCATACTGTTGGGATTATACCAGACTCCGCCAGAAGGAGAGCACCACAATTCACCGCAGAGGACGCGGAGGCCACGGAGCCGGGCAGGAAACGCAGCGGCGCAGAGGTGCAGAGACGCAGAGGGTTTTGGTGTAGGGGCCGACCGGCGTGTCGGCCCGCCATGCCCCCCGTAGGGGCGAACCTTGTGTTCGCCCGCACCACCCGCCATGCACCACCACGCCGTGCGCCGCCGTAGGGGCCGACCGACGCCTGCCCCCGTAGGGGGTTTCGGCCCGCTATGCACCGTGCTGCAATCCATTGCACGCTGTGTCACCCCGAATGAAATGAGGGGTCTTCAATGCACCGCAGGGCAGATTCCTCCCTACGGTCGGAATGACATTGAAAAACATTGCCTCACGGAAACCTCGTTTGCAAACGACTGAGGTATCAACACAAAACAAAAACCGACACAACTACCGTGTCGGTCTTTGCATTCGGGCAGCGACTGGCAGTGAACCAATCTCGTAATCCCTTATCCCTTATCTCACCGCTTCGGCTTGGCCACCGAAACATTCAGCGCTTTGCCCCGGATTGCGGTGTTGTTCAGCGCCCGCAGCACCTTCTGGGCCGTGTCCGAGGGCACTTCCACAAACGAGAAGCGGTCGTAAATATCTATGCTGCCGACGCTTTTGCCAGGCAGCCCGGCTTCGTTGGCAATCGCGCCCACAATGTCGGCGGGGCGCACTCGGTCGAAGCGGCCCACATCCAGAAACAGCCGCGTCATGCCTGGCTCCACGCCTGCGCCGTCGCCAGCCACCGAGGCCAGGGTGTCTTCCTGCTCAACCTCGTTCAGCAGCAGCTTAAAGGCCGCCGCCGCCACTTCGGTGGTGTCATGCTCGTCGGCCATGTCCTCAACCATCAGAATGTACGGGTCGAGGTCGCCCTCGGTCAGCACGTTGCGCAGCGCCTCCTTAAAGGCCTCGCGCCGCCGCGCCGCCACGTCGGCCAGGGTCGGAATGCGCTCGTGGGTGAGCTTCGATTTGGTGACGCGCTGGATGATCTGCAACTGCCGCCGTTCGCGGGGCGAGATGATTGTGATCGCCTGGCCGGTGCGCCCGGCCCGGCCCGTGCGCCCAATCCGGTGGACATAGGATTCAGGGTCGTTGGGCACATCGTAGTTAATTACATGGCTTACGTCGGGAATGTCCAGCCCACGCGCCGCCACGTCAGTGGCCACCAGCAATTCCACCTGGCCGTCGCGGAAACGCTTCATCACCCGGTCGCGCTGGGTCTGGGCCAGGTCGCCATGGATGACTTCCGCCGTGTAGCCCCGCGCCTGCAAGCTTTCGCCCAGGCTGTCAGCCTCGCTGCGCGTGCGGCAGAAGATGATCGCCGCAGGCGGTGTTTCCACGTCGAGCACGCGGGTCAGAACATCAAGCTTTTCGCGGGGCGCCGCCTCATAATAGGTCTGGCGGATGCGCGGCACGGCCAGCTGTTCCGGCACAATGCTGATGCGCTGCGGGTCGCGGGTGTAGCGACGGGCTAGCTTCTCCACCTCGGCAGGCATGGTGGCCGAAAAGAGGGCTGTCTGGCGCTCCTGGGGCGTCTGCTGGAGGATGTATTCAATATCCTCAATAAAGCCCATGTTCAACATCTCATCGGCTTCGTCCAGCACCACCATGCGAATATTGGCCAGCGCCAATGTGCCCCGCCGCATATGATCCATAATGCGGCCTGGCGTGCCCACCACTACCTGCACGCCCTGTTCTAGCGCCCGCAGCTGGCGGCTAATGGGCTGCCCGCCATACACAGGCGCAACCCGAATCTGGCTGCCCTTGCTGTACTTAAAAATCGCCTCGGCCACCTGCATGGCCAGTTCACGGGTCGGCGTCAGAATCAGCGCCTGGGGCACCCGTTGCGGCAGAATTTTCTGCACAATCGGCAGAGCAAAAGCCGCCGTCTTGCCAGTGCCCGTCTGGGCCTGGCCGATCACATCGTTGCCTTCAATCAACGGCGGAATGGCCTGCTCCTGCACCGGCGTCGGTTCTTCGTATCCAAGTTCGGAAAGCGCCCGCAAAATAGCGTCGCTTAACCCAAGATCAGCAAACGTTGTCATTTCTTTCCAATCACGCGAAGCGAAAGCGCACGGTACCGTGCCGTGCGCAAAACCAATTCATTATACACCTTTTAACGACGACACGAGATTCAAGAAAGTCACAGCAAGGAGTTTGCCACAGGAGCGCGGTATTGCCACAGAGGCACAGAGAAGTTTATTGCAGATTGGCAGATTGCAGATTGCAGATTGGAGCCACAAAGCAAGCAAGCTACATTGTCCAACCGAAGAACGTTATGTAAATACCAGGAACGAATAGCGTGGGAATGCCGAAATGCGCCACAATCTGGCATACCACAGTAGCCCAATCGTGAGGGATGGCCACCAGGATGGGAGAGCGAAGCGGCCCGGTCTGCGACATATTCTCAATATTGCAACCGCGTGGGTCGGTCAGTATATAGCAGTTGATGCCGTTCGCTGGCCTCGGCCCACGACTGGGGCATGGTGTAGGTGCCAAGCAGCACATCATCAATTGCCTGGCGCACCTGGCGGGCGCAGGTGTTGGGGCCAACCCGGCCCACCCCGGTGCCCAGGCCCGGCAACGCAACGCTGGTGATGTGGTCGCGTATTGGTTTCCCCTGGTGCGGCCCGTCGCGAAAAACACCGTCGCGCAGCAGCAGAAACACGGCCCGCGCCGCCAGGTAGGGGTTGACCGAGTCGTGCAGCACCATCGGCACCCGCATGGTCGGCGCAACAATCAGAAAGGGAATGCGTGCGTCGTTCGTTTCCACCGCATCAGCCTGGCCCACCAGCAACTCACCGGCGTAGTGCTGCAGAATGTGGCGACGCACCAGCAGCTGCAGCTCGGCCCCAAAATGGTTGAGGTAGACGGCGTCAATGCCGCCGTCCATAAAGCCAAAGCTGTTGGCAGGGCTAACCACTGCATCACACGCTACATCAAGGATGGAGCCGTAATGCACGCGCACAAAATCCAGCTCACCGCACCATGTGTTCCAGGCTGTGGCGAGTGCGTCATCAACGGCAGACAGAATGAGTTGCATCGGCGTTCTCAATTACCATTTGCAGATTGCAGAGTGTAGATTGCAGAGTGTAGATTGCAGAGTGCAGATTACGAGAAAACGAAACGTGCAAGGCAGGAAGTAATGCCTGGCCAACTAATCGTCAATCGTCAATCGTCTGGCTCCCGCCTCCGGTCAGCCAATCGTCAATCGTCAATCCAAAATCCAAAATCCAAAATCGTCTCATCCATACCGCCCCCGCAGCTCACGCTTGAGCAGTTTGCCGCTGGGGTTTTTGGGCAGGCTTTCGGCAAACACCACCCGCTTGGGCACTTTGAAGTGGGCCAGGCAGGCGCGGCAGTGGGCAATCACAGCGGCCTCACTGAGCGTGTGGTCGGGTTTGGGCACCACCACGGCCACCACCGCCTCAACCCAATAAGGATCGGGGACACCAATCACGGCAACTTCCGAGACTCCCGCCATGCGGTAGATGGTTTCCTCGACCTCGCGGCTGGCCACGTTTTCGCCGCCGCTTTTAATCATGTCCTTTTTGCGGTCAACAATGGTGATGTAGCCCTCGTCATCCACCACCGCCAGGTCGCCGCTGTGAAACCAGCCGCCTGCAAAGGCTTCGTCCGTCTTTTCGGGGTTGTTGTAGTAGCCGTTCAGCAGCTGGGGCGAACGGTGAACGATTTCGCCCACCACGCCGGGCGGCACAGCGTTGCCGTCGGCGTCAACCACCCGTGTTTCGACATTCAACACGGGTTTGCCCGCCGAGCCAGCCTTGCGCAACTGGTCTTCCGGCTTCAGCACAGTCGCCAGCGGTGCAATCTCGGTCTGCCCGTAGAAGTTCCACAGGCGCACCTGGGGCAGGCGGCGCTGGAGTTCTAGCAGCACCTCCACCGGCATAATCGAAGCGCCGTAGTAGCCCTTGCGCAGCACGCTCAAATCGGTTGAGTCGAACAGCGGCGAGCGCAGCAGGGCAATCCAGATCGTGGGCGGGGCGAAAAACGAGCTGATGCGGTGGCGCTCCAGCAGCGGCAAAATCACCTCGGGGCGGGGCTGGCCGGTGATGATGTTGGTTGCGCCGACATAGACACACGGCCCCAGAAAGACATCAAGCTGGGCACAGTGGTAGAGCGGCAGAGCATGCAGTACCACGTCGTCGGCGCTCATCTCGCCCTCAATCACGCAGCTGACATACTCCCACAACACGGCTTCGTGGCTCAGCACCGCACCTTTGGGCAGGGCCTCCGTTCCGCTGGTGTAAATCAGTTGCAGCGGCATGCGGCTGTCCAGAGTCACATCTGGCTCATCGTCCCGCTCGGCTAGCAGCTCGGCGAAGGTTGGCATATCGGCGGGCGGCTGGGCCTCTGTTTCGCCCGGCAGCCAGATCAGCCCTTCCACGGCGGGGGCATGGGCGGCAGCGGTTCGGCCCAGTTCCACCATGTCGGAACCAACACAGAGCAGGCCTGCGCCTGAGTCCCGCAGGATGAAGCCCGCTTCAGCCCCGTTGAGCATAAAGTTGATCGGCACCAGCACTGCTCCCAGGCGGGCCAGGGCAAAACGCACCGCTACAAACGCATGCGAGTTGCGCGACAGAATAGCCACCCGGTCGCCGGGGCGCACGCCGTGGGCGGCCAGGCCGTGGGCCAGCCGGTTGCAGATGCGGTTGAGTTCGGCGTAGCTCCAGCTGGTCTCGCCGCAAACAACGGCGGTCTTGTTGGGGCTGCGGGCAGCGGTGCGGCGCAGCAGGTCGCCCAATGTTTGCCGCCGGATGGTGTGTTCCATAGGGTTCGTCCTGTGATTACACAATGTGATGTTAAGTTCGAAAAGAGCGTGTGCTTGTTGTCACCCTGAGCGACACGAAGGGTCTTGGCGTCATCACGCACAAGATTCTTTGCTCCGCTCAGAATGACATGACCACGCCCACACCAGATTTAATAGAAATTGTACTGCGTTCTTCTACGGGGCTTGATAGCGTTGGTTCTACCTATGCGGCGGGCGGTCATGGGCTACGCCCCTTGGAACCCCAAATGGAGTGTGTATCATCAGCATGGTTCGTGGCACATAGCTCCAGGCCTCCTAAAGATTGCAGATTGCCTGATTGCAGATTCTAGATTGATCCATGGCACCGGTGTTTCTTGTACGGCGGGGGCATCCGCCACTTTGCGTCCCAGTGCAACCGCACTCCCATGCGGGGGTCTGGGGCGTCAGGCCCCAGCGGGGTTTCCAAAGGGGCTGGCCCCTTTGGGCGGGGTGCGGGGCGCAGCGCTCGCAAACAGACCAACAAAAAGCTAGAACCCACTGTGTAGGCGGGAAGGCTTCCCTAAGCTGGTCACAAAGCAGCGCCCGCGCCCCCGGATTCACGCACTCAGCGCGAAGCCCTCGTAGCCCTTGGCCACCACCTCGTCGCATGTGGCCCGGTAGTTGCCCACGCCGCCGATGTAGGGCAGAAACACGCGGGGCTTGCCGGGGATATTGGCGCCCATGTACCAGGAGTTGGCCAGCGGGTAGAGCGTGTAATTGCCCATCTCGTTGACATGGGCAACCCAGTTCTCTTCCGCCTGGGGTGTGGCTTCGATGCGGCTGTAGTCGTGGTTGCGCAGGTAGGCAACACAATCGGCTACCCAGTCCACATGTTGCTCGATAGAAACGGCCATATTGCTCAGCACCGAGGGGCTGCCGGGGCCGGTGATCAGAAACAGGTTGGGGAAGCCCGCACTCATCAGCCCCAGGTAGGTGCGCGGCCCACTGGCCCAGGTCTCCTTCAGCGACTCGCCGTTGCTGCCGCGAATGTCAATGTTGACCAGCGTGCCGGTCATCGCGTCGAAACCGGTGGCGAAGACGATGCTGTCGAGTTCATAGCTGGCCTGGCCGGTGCGCAAGCCCGTGGGCGTAATCTCCTCAATCGGGTCGCTGCGCACATCCACCAGGGTGACGTTGGGGCGGTTGAAGGTCTGGAAGTAGCCCGTGTCAATGCAGACGCGCTTGGTGGCAATGGGATAATCTTTGGGTGTGAGCAACTCGGCCACCTGCGGGTCGTGAACAATCTCGCGGATGCGCTCGCGCACAAACTCGGCGGCGGTGTCGTTCGATTCTTTGTTCAAAATCAGATCGTTGTAGGACACCATAATCGAAAGGCCGCCCCGATTCCAGTAGCTCTGGTAGGTGCGCTGCCGCTCCTCGTCCGACACTTCCAGCGCCGATTGATTGTTGGCGTCGGCGGCCAGGCCAAAGCCGGAGGTACGGGCTTTGTGGCGGATGGTGGCGTAGTTCGCCTTCACCTCCTGCCGCTCCTCCGGCGTGAGCATGCGGTTCTGCGCAGGCAAACTAAAATTCGGCGTGCGCTGAAAGACATAGAGCTGGCTGGCCTGCTCGGCAATCACCGGGATGGACTGAATGGCCGAGGAGCCGGTGCCGATCACGCCGACGCGCTGGCCGGTGAAATCTACGCCTTCGTGGGGCCACATGGCGGTGTGGTACCAGCTGCCCTGGAAGCTGTCGAGGCCCTTGAAGTTGGGCCGGTTGGGGGTGGAAAGGCAGCCCGTCGCCATAATGCAGAAGCGGGCCGTCACCCGTTCGCCGGTGCTGGTCTGCACCAGCCAGCGGTTGCTGGCAGCATCGAAGTGGGCGGC
>JALONX010000838.1 GCA_025454695.1 Chloroflexaceae bacterium | reverse complement strand
CTTTTTATGCACGGCCCGCCCGTAGCAGCCCGCGCAGTGTGCCGTAGCCCTGAGCTTCTAGCCTGGTGGCCTGGGCCAGAAACAGCTGGGCAGTGGTAATCGCATCGTTGAGGGCGTTGTGCTGGCCATAGACCGGCAGGTTGGCCTGGGCCGCCAGCGCCCGCAGTTGCACCGGGGCCGTTTCGTCACGCCCGCTGATGAAGCGTTCGTTGGCCGAGAGCGATTGGGCCAGCCGGGCGGTGTCTAACACCTGGTGGCGCAGTTTCACCCCGTAGCGTTGCTGCAAGGCCTGGTTGATAAAGCGCACGTCAATCGTCGCCACATGCACCACCAGCACTTGCCCATGCAGGCGGCGCAGCAGCTCGGGCAGCACCTCCTCTGGTGGCGGCGCATGGTGCAGTTCCCGGCGCAGTAGCCCATGCACCCGGATTGAGTCCGTTGAAACGGCCATAGCCGCCGGGGGCCGCACCAGGCTATACCAGTGGCGGTCGAGCCGCACTCGCCCCGCCTCCACCTCCACCAGCCCGATGGCCAGTAGTGCATCGTGGCGATGATCAAGCCCGCTGGTTTCCACATCCAGCACGCTGTAGGCTACTTCGCGCCAGGGCCGCTTCCCATCCACACGGGGTGTGTCGAGGTGGGCGCGTAGGTCTGGCGGCAGGTTGGTGGGGCGGCGAAAGAAAAACATTGGCGTTGCAGATTGTACTCTGTGGCAAATAGGTGTTCGGCCCGCTGTGGCAAAAGTATGCTATGCCATGCGCCCGGTCTGGAAGGTAAACTGGATGCCGCGCTGCACCCGCCCGATGGCCTGCAGGGCCTCTTTCAGCTCCTGCCGTTCGTGGGCGCTAAGCGCCGACAGCGGCACTTTATTGCTGATGGGCTGCTGCCGGGTGCGCTGCTGGCGCTGGTAGCGCAGCCGCAACAGGCTAATCAGCTCAAAGGCGGCGCTCAGCTCTTCGGCCCCGCTCTGGTCGAGGCTGCTCTGGTTGGCGGCGGCACGCAGGCGGGCCAGGGTGCTGGTTTCACTGCTGCCCGCTTCCAGGGCAAACAGGCGGGCCAGATCCACAATCAGGGCCGTGCCACGCAGTTTCAGGTCAACCAGGTTGCGCTGCTGGCCCTGCCCTTCGGCCACAATCTGGTGAAAGAAGTTGAGCGGCGCAGGCTGACGCAACGCGGTGCGGGCCAGCCGCCCCAGAAACACCCGCTCATCGCGCCCGTGCCTGATGATGGGCCGCAGCGCCGCCTCAACGTCGAGCGTGCCGTGGACGGGCCGGAAATCGAAAAAGATCGCCGCCCGCAGCAGGGCTTCTTCGTCGGGCGTGCTGATCCAGGTTTGAAAGTAGTGTTGCCACACCCGCAGCGGTTGCCGCCATTGCGGGTTGGTTGCCATAATGTTGCCGGGGCAGCGGGGAAAGCCACATGCTACCAGCTGGCCCACCACCTGCTCGGCCAGAGCTGCGAAATAAGCTTCGGACTCAGGCGGGCCATCATCGGCATAAATCAGCCCGTTGTCCTGGTCGGTGCGAAAGGTCTGTTCGTAGCGCCCTTCGCTGCCCAGCACCAGCCAGGCATAGGCACATGGCGGTGGGCCAAGGCGGGCTTCCGCATCGCGCAGCAGGCGCACCAGCAGGGCATCGTGGGCCAGGGCTACCACCCGGCCCACATCGCCGCTGCGTGCCCCGGCATCTAGCAGGGTGCCGATGGTGTCGGCCACATGGTTGGCGTAGTGCTGCAATTCAGCCGGGCTGGTGGCCCGTTGCAGCAGGCGCGGCAGAAAGAGCGGGCTGTTGCTCTGCTGGCGCATCAGGTCGGTGTGGGTCACCATGCCCACAATCTGGCCTGCGGCGGTGAGCGGCAAGTGGTGAATGCCGTGTTCCAGCATGGCCAGTAGCCCTTCAAACACCAGGGCCGTGGCGGGCAAGCTATGGACTGGGGCCGTCATCACCTGGGCAACCGGCGTTGAGTCGCTCAAGCCCGCCGCCAGCACCCGATTGCGTAGGTCTCGGTCGGTAATGATGCCCGGTGGCACACTGGTTACAATCAGCGAGGAGATTTGCTGATCGCGCATGGTTCGGGCGGCCTCGCCCACGCTTGCCTGGGGGCCGATGCTGGCAGCGGGCTGGCGGGCCAGGTGTTCCAGCCGGGTGTGAAACAGGGCCGGGGCGGTTTCGGGCTGGCGGGCATGGAGGGCGAAGTTGAGCCGTTCAATGGCCGTGGCAGCGAAGAACTGCCCAAAGGCGGGCTGGTCGCGGCGCAGTTGCTGAAACACCGCCGCAGGCAGCAGGTAGGCCAGGGTTTCTTCGCGGGTGCGCACGGTCACAATCGGCGGGCGCTGGCGGATGAGCGAGGTGGAGCCAAAAGTCTCGCCCATGCCAAGCGTGTCGAACACATGCAGCCCTTGCGCATCTTCGCGCAGCAAATCTACACTGCCCCGCTGGATGATGTAAAGAAAGATGGCAGGCGGGCCGTTATTGACTTCAAGTCGCAACGGTTGGTTGGCAAGCGCGCCCCAGGCTTTTACAAGGAATGGGCCATGCAGCTTGCCGCCTATGGCGACTGCCTGCGGGAAGAAGGCGAGACGCTGCCTGCGCTCATTTCCGTCATCATCCCATCCGACGCTCCGGGGCCGGTGTTCACGAAAGAATGGGACAACGGCGTGGTGGCGCTCGACGCGTTCCATGCGTGCTTTCGGTTGTGGTGCTTTGAGAAGGATTACACGCCATGACCACCCGTGAAATCATCGACTGGCGTGTCCCCTCTGCAAACGCTTGGACACGCTCTGAGCACGATCTCCAAGTCCAGATCGTCACCCGCTCGCTCGCACTGGCGGATCGTCACCCGGAAATTCTGATGCTTCATGCCATTCCATCAGGCGACTGGCGAGGATGGGGCGTGGGCAAGAAGCTCAAGGCGGAAGGGGTGATTCCAGGCGTGCCGGACCTTTGCATGCCGGTCGCCCGCGGCGGATACCACGGGCTTTACATGGAAGTCAAAAAAACGGGCGGGCACGTTAGAGCCGATCAATGGGAGTTTATGGAAGCTTTGCACGAGCAGGGCGTAATCGTCGTGAAGTCGGCCG
>JALONX010000115.1 GCA_025454695.1 Chloroflexaceae bacterium | reverse complement strand
CGCCGGGGGGCGGAACAGACCACACGTCAACCTGACGCGAGACAAGAAAACAAGTCTTATCAACAACCGTAGATGGTAAGGTACGTGGTCACCAGCGTGAGCCGCGCCCGCGTGGGCGGGAAGGGCTGAGCATCAGTGGATGCCGTGCTGCCGCTGGTACCGGAGATGTCGCGTAGCCGGTAACCCGTTCGCGCGACAACCTTGATATTCTAGCACGTCTCCGAAATCTTGTCAAGAAGTATATTCCTGGTTTTGTTTCGGCATTTCGTTTTGAAATGTTCGTGCGTCGAACAGGGTGTAAGTATAGCAGTCTGTCGGAGGTCTGTCAAACTTTGCCAGTAATTGTAGTACAGGCAGATTTTTGGCTTTCTGATGCAAAATAATGACATTCAAGCTCTACAAGGCTAAAAACGTTTTTTGCAATTTTGCGTAAAGAAATAACAACAGAGCCAGGCGCTGTAGCCACCTGGCTCTGTAAACTGCCTGGCGAACTTTACTTAATCGGCACCGGCACTGCCCATTGCCCCAGCAGGTCGAGGGGCAGGAACAACTTCACCACCAGGAACGGGAATATCGGGAGCGTAGCCTGGTGATCCCATTTCGGGCAGATCCAACCCCGCCACGTACTGCGTCAACTTCACAACGCTACGCCTCGTGTATTGGGGAGGTATCACCAATCTCCGCCGGGAGTTCGAGGATAAAGGTTGCCCCGGAGCCGGGCGTATCCGCCAGCCATGCATTGCCGCCGTGGGCTGCGGCAATCTCGCGGACGATGGCCAGGCCCAGCCCTGCACCTGAGGCTGGCAGCAGCACCTCATCTCCACCATGCGTCGGCACATCCACGCCGCGCACGCCCCGCTCCCAGATGCGCTCACGCAGGGACAGGGGCACGCCGGGGCCGCTGTCAGCCACGACGACCTGCACAGTGCTGGGGTTGCCTGCCTGTACGGTTACGACAATCGCACCGCCAGCTGGTGTGACCGTGATGGCATTGTCGAGCAAATTGAGCACCGCCTGCTTGAGCCGGTCACGGTCACCAACTACTGTGGCCGTGGCATTAATCTGACATGTGAGGCGGAGGCCAGCCCGGCGAGTGCGGCCCTGTTGCAAGCCACAGAGTTCTTCCACCAGTGCCCCGAGATCAAGCCGCCGCCGCTCGGTCAGGGCCAGGAGACCACTGGCGGGCGGGTGCAGCAACTCATCCACCATGCGACTGAGGCGGGCGGCTTCGTTTTCCAGCCGGATGAGCGTGGCCTGCTGCTCGGAAGGCATGCTGTCGCGCATGTTTTCGAGAGCACCGCGGATCGTCGTCAGCGGTGTGCGCAGATCGTGCGAGATGCTGCGGAAAAAACGGGTGCGAGCCTGTTCCAGCGCTTTCACATGGGTCACATCGCGCAGCACCACCACTGTCGCTGGTCGTTCAGCGTCATGCGAACTCCCGCCGTGAGTGGCTCCACTCAGCACGGGTTTTACTGCAATCAGCAGGTCACGCTGACCCAACGTTACTTCCTGTTCGCTGGCGTGGCCCGTATCAAGGGGCAGTTTCAGCAAGGCCAATTGGGCGGCAATAGCCGCATGGTCAGGGGCATTGAGCAGAGTTGCGCTGGCGGGGTTTGAGAACAGCACCTCGCCCCGGCTATTCAGGGCAATCACCCCTTCGGAAATGCTGGCCATCACCGAAGCTAGCCGTTCGCGTTGCCCTTCAGCCTCAGCGGCGCGGGCCTGCAGGCTGGCCGCCATAGTTTCCAGGCTCTGGGCCAGCACCGCAATCTCCGCCTGGTTCACACGGCGAGCGTCTGATTCGGTCTGCGCCTGGGCTTCGCCCGAGGCCAGGCGTTCAGCCCGCTCCGTCAGCCGCACAATAGGCCGAGCAATGGAGCGGGCCACCAGCATGCTCACCAGAGCGATGAGCAGAGCTGTTGCTAACGACACCTGAAGCACCAGCAGCCGCAGATTGGCCAGCAGACTCGTTTCATTAGCCGTGGAACGGGACAACTCCACAATGCCAACGGTAATGCCAGCCAGGGTGACGGGGCGAGCGGTGTAGCGTCGGTCGGGCGATTGAGAGATGGGCAGGGGCAAGGCGCTCGCTGCCAGGGCCACCACCGGGCGACTGGGAAACGGCCCTAGCCCGGCGCTGTCGCTGAGCAGGTTGCCGTTAGCGGCAAACATGCGCACGGTGACACCGGGAGGAAGCGCGGCATTGGTAACAAGGCTCGGGGCAAGGGCAGGCAGCGCGTCGGCATCGGGAGTCAGTTCAGCCACAAACTCGGCGTAAAGGTCAGCCTGCGCCGCCAGTTCAGCCTCGGCCTGGCCTGTGATGTAGGCCTGGGCCAGCAGCAGCAGCCCGCCACCGAGCAGCGCTAGCGCCACAAGGGTTATCAGCAGATAGGTAAGGGTCAAGCGTAGGTCGAGGCGCATGGGGGCACGCAAAGGGCGAGGTTCTACCTCGCCCGCATCACCGCATACCAGGTCGTTCGGCGCTAGCGTTAGCCAATGACCAGACAGGTGACGGTGCGCTTGATGCCTTCAACCCCGTGAATGTCGCTCATCACAATGCGGCCAATGTCGCGGGGATCGGGCGTCTGGATAGTGGCGATAACATCGTATGGCCCGGTGACGGCATCTACTGCGGTAATACCTTTCACACCACGTAAAATGGTGATGACATTACCCATCTGGCCCGACTCGGCTTCAATCAGCACGTATGCTTTCGCGTCCATATGCCTGCCTCCTCACGATGTGTTGACAACTGAGTCAGTATTCAGTATTCGGAACGTTGCTCCCAGGGCTTGTGCCTCAAGTATAACACATTCACAACGGCTTCACATACAGTACGATGCGCAATCCACTGAAAAATCTGGAACATGGAATGTGAAATGTAATTATTTCTCGTTTTACAAAGCAGGTGACCTTGACTGCCGAAAGACTCAGGCTAGCAGGTTTTGCACAAAGGCCACAGCACCAGGCACCACCTGGTCATCCGGCAGGCGCTCGATATGGTCAATCAAGGCGCTGGCCACAATTGCGCCGTCGGCGATGCGGGCAACGCGAGCGACATGGGCAGCGGTGCTAATGCCAAAGCCCACCACCAGGGGCAGGCTGGTGTGCTGGCGCACGCGGGCCAGAAAGCCGTCGAGTTCGGGGTTCAGGTCGCGGCGCGCCCCGGTCACACCAGTGAGCGACACGCAGTAGATGAAACCGCTAGCCAGCCTGGCCACCTCCGCCATGCGTGCATCGGGAGTAGTGGGAGTGGCGAACATAATAAAATCCAACCCATGGTTGGTCGCCGCCTGTTGTAGCTCGGCGGCTTCTTCCGGCGGCAGGTCGGGAATAATCCAGCCGTCACCGCCCGCTGCTGCCAGGTCAGCGCAGGCCCGTTCGATGCCGTAGCGCAGCAGCGGGTTGTAGTAGCCCATCAGCAGCAGCGGAGCCTGCACGCCACGGGATCGCAGGGCTGCCACCGTTTCCAGACAAAAAGCGAAGGTGACGCCATTATCGAGGGCACGTTGCGAGGCCCGTTGAATGGTTGCGCCATCAGCCAGCGGGTCGGAGAAGGGCACGCCGAGTTCAAACATGGCGGCTCCGGCTGCTTCCAGGGCTGGCACCAGTTCCAGCGTAGACTCACGGTGGGGAAAGCCCACCGTGAGAAAGGGCATAAAGGCAACGCGGCCTTCGGCCTTCAGTCGAGCAAATGTAGCGGCAATTCGACTCATGGTATTTGCGATTAACGATTGACGATTGACGTTGCCCGTAAGGGCGGCGCGAAGCGCTTTTGACGATTATTCAGACCGGAGATGGAAGACCGGATGCCTGATTACGCAGTATGGATCACGTTTCACCCATCATTCAGACGGTTCTTGGTTCCCTTCGACAAGCCCTTCAACTGGCTCCCCTTCGTCAGGCTCAGGAGCCGGGGAGCCTCAGGGCTGGCCCGGTTCTCGGTTCTTGGGCGTATCATACCACAGCTGCATGGTACCCCAAGGCCAGGGTGTAGGCCGCTTCCGCCGTGGGCGCCAGCCGATCCCAGCTGTAGGCGCTCACGGACTCACGAGCAGCTGCCCCAAGCCGTGCCCGCAGCCCATCGTCATGAATGAGACAACGAGCAGCTTGCGCTAATGCACCAGGGTTGCCGGGTGGCACCAGCATGCCATTTACGCCATGGACGATATATTCTGCTGCCTGGCCCACGTTGCCTGCCACAAGTGGTAGCCCCAGGGCCATCAATTCCAACATTTTGGCCGAGCAGCGCGCCCGATTGATGAGGGTGTCATCCAACGGCACCAGGGCCAGGTCGGCGCTGGCTAGCACGTCAGGCAAATCAGCTGGCTCAATCCAGCCCTGGTAATCAAGCGCATGTCCGACCCCAGCCTGGGCAGCCAGTTGCAGCATGCGTCGTTCTTCGCCCCGTTCGCCTTTGCCCACCACCAGCAGGCGGGCGGCAGGGCAACCCTGCACTATCGCCACCAGCGCCGCCACCACATCCCTCACATCAAATTCCCAGAAGCGGGTGTAGAGCAGAATGGTTGGCGATGGGCGATGGGCGATGGGCGACGGGCGATGAGAAACTGAGGTTTCTACCCCGGTGATGCCGTTGGGGAGGTAGAACACGCGATGGGGAACGACGCCGAAGCCCCAGACCTGGGACTGCAAGGTGCGGCTGGCCACGGTAACGGCGGCGGCGCGGCGGGGCAGTTGCCGTTCCTGCCACGCAAACAGACGTTTGGCCGGGCCAGGGTAGGGCAGTAGATCGTTCCAGCCGCCCCAACCTTCCCAATCATCGGTATCCACCAGCCAGGGCAGCCTCGGGCGGAGCGCCTGGGCCAGAAGCATAGCCAGGCCACCAAAGCCTTTAGGCTTAAACAGGTGCAGCAATTGGGGCGACTCGGCGAGGGCGGCCTGGAGCAGCGCCAGGGTTTGTTGAACCACCCCGGCCATACCGGGCAGCGTTGGAGCTGCGGTATGCATCACCGTCACGCCCTCGTACACATCGCGGCGACCGGCGTCTGCGGGGTTTTGCACTGGGGGTGCAACAATACTCACGCGGTGGCCCCGCCGCACCAGGGCCTGGGCCAGCGGCAGCATGCGGGCCAGCAGCGTGCCCTTGGGCCGAATGCCGAAGGGAGCCAGCATGACGATTGACGATTTGCGATTGACGATTTGCGATTGCACAAACTATCTCAGTTTCCGTCGGATAATGCATCATACCACGGCAAAGAGCATGAGATAGTTGTACGCAGGGTCGTGAAGAGCAAAAACGGCTGTGGCGCAAGGTTATGCTTCAGGTTTCATGCAACAGCCTACTTTTCCGTGCGAGGTAGACCAGCAAGCCGAAGTAGGCGACGAGGCCGTAGAAGGAAAGCGACAAACCCAGTTGCCCCCAACCAATCAATAGGTTGATCGAACTATCACCAAGGGGTGTATACCAGCCCGGTGTCATCAGGCACAGGAGTGTCGCCAGCATGAGGGCAATACGAACGGGGGCAGCAGCGGTGACTTCGATATAACGCACCATTGCTAGCACGGCAGGTACGAGCAAAACAAGGTTGTAGTACCCATTCACCGGCGAAAGCAGCAGCATTGCACAAAGCCAGGCGTTCCATTGCAAGATGCGACTCAGGGGCGTGGCATTGGCCGAGCTACACCAGAAACACAACGCAACAATCGCCAGACTTCCTATCACAATCAGCGCCGTTGCCAGCTGTGGCACATCGGCTATAGCAATTGCATACAAATTATCCGTCAACAGTCGGCGAATAAAGCCAACCAGCGAGATGTTAAATTCGGCCTCATACGGATAGTAGTTGCCCAGCACGACTTTCGTTACATATGTGAGGTACGGTGTTATGCCGTGCCAGAGCAACGTGAGGCCAGCGATGCCAGCGACACTGGCAATGCTCCACCAGGCCGCCCGGCGGGGCCGAAACACCAGGTAATACACGCCAATCAGGCCGGGGTAAAGCTTGATAAACGAGGCGAGCGCCAGCAGCACGCCTGCTAGCCCACGAAAGCGCTGGGCCAGCACAAGGCTCGCGACGACCAGCAACGAAAGCAGAATAGCTATCTGGCCAAGGAAAAGCGCCATCATAGTAGGGGGAAAGGCGCACGCACCAAACGCAACGACACCCCAGAAGCGCCGCGCCAGCTGTGAACCGCTAGCGTAGATTGACAGGGCGATCAGGCCAGCCAGCGCCACACAGTTGACACCGAACCAGAGGCGTTGCGCAAGCGGATGTGGGAATTGGGCCAGTGGCTGCACCAGGTAGGCCAGCAAGGGCGGATTGGGGTAGGCAACCCACAGAAACTGATTGTTCTCCCGCGCCTGCTGTATAGCCGGGTCGCGCATGTCGGGCGTGGTGGCGTAGGGATCACCCGTCTCCCGAATATTCACCGCTGCTTGCCAGTATTGCTTAAAGTCGTCCATATTTGGACGGATAGTGGTGTAGACAGCCGCAATACAGGCCAGGGTAGCTAGCAGCGCAACCCCATTGATCAGATGGACAACCCAGGGTATGGTAAAAGCCAGCCGTAGTTTCGTCATTAACGGACGGGTTAATTGTTCTAGTTGCATAAAGTGAAATACGAGTTTAGCAGGTCGTAGTTTTTCAATACTAAACTATTACTCTTCTTGCAGAAAAATATCATTGACAATGGCTCTACAAAGACTGCATGATATGCTTACGATGAACTATGCCCATGGTGAATCTAGCATGGCCACAACAACGAAATCCCGCTCATTCCAGCAATCTTCTCAGCTAATAAATAGCATCTGCCTGTTCCTTGCACTTGGCTGGCTCGTTATTATTCGCTTTACGCTTACTCCTGCGACTGATGACTTCAAACAGTATTGGCAAGCCGCCATAAACTTCTGGCAAACTGGCAATCCCTATATTGCCGCCCCTGGACAAGCAATTGTCCACACCGGCTTTTACTACCTGCCCATTTTCGCCTACATCACGCAGCCAATTGCACGGTTCGATCAGGTAAGTGGACAAGTGTTCTGGTACTGGCTGAACGTGATTGCACTCTTCGCTTTTGTATGGTTGTGCATCAGTGTTAGCGGTTCGGTGTTGGCACGGCGCTATTGGGGAGTTGTGCTCCTAGCCATGTGTCTCGCACCACCAACACGAGTCAATCTTCAACTCGGGCAGATCAGTATTTTTGTTGCTATCTTCCTGATTGGCTGTTTTGCACTCGCTCAACAGCGACCACGTTTCGCAGGATTCCTGCTTGCCCTGGCAAGTCTTTTTCGCATCTACCCGGTGCTACTGGGCGGCTACTTTGTGCTACAACGGAACTGGCAGATAACGTTGTGGGCATTTCTCAGTGGCGTGGTACTGTTGGGTCTCTCACTGGTATATGGCATTGGCCCGTATGTTAGTTTCATACAATTAGCCATTACTCCAACAACGGAATACCCCTTCGCCGCCCAACATAACATTTCGCTGTATGGCGTTTTTACTCGCCTCTTTGTCGAAAATCGTTTTACAGCAGCACCACTGGTTCACGCACCCTGGATTATTCGCCCACTAACCCTGATTAGTAGTCTCGTTGTTGTCTGGCTCCTCTTCCTTGCCCTCCGTACCCAACGGTCGATCAACCCTCAACTAGCTTATGGTCTCGCCCTGTGTGGAATGATGCTGCTCTCTTCCACGAATGGCTACTACACCTTCGTTCTACTGCTTTTCCCATTGCTCGCACTTTTGGCGCTGCTTGAACAGAACGCAGATAGAAATCTGCGAAATCTCTTGCTTATTGCAACCGCGCTCATTTGCGTTCCGCCAGGGTGGACAAACTTCCATCCTGTCATGCATACATTCCTCCACACCGGTTGGGGACTGCTTCTGCTTACGCCCTCGTTCTATGGGCTGCTGCTCTACATCGGTTTGCTGCTATCCATCGTGTATTACCAAACAAGAGCACCCGTTTAGCAGTGAGTGAGTTACGACATTGCTCTGGCAGAATTCAAGATATCCATCCCCTTCGCACAAATAGAGCCGCCAGCAGCAGATGGAACAGCACCCCCAGCACCAGCAGCCAGCGCAGCCGTCGCCCGGCGGCAAACCAGTGGGCCAGCACAATGTAGAGCGGGAAGGCAATCAACATGTGGCGGGGCAGACTCAGCAGCGGAAAGCGCTCGCCATTGTAGTAACAGAGCGACAGCCCCACAATCGCCAGGCCAAACAGCCGCTCGTGCATGGTCAACACGCGCCAGCCTAGCACCACCACCAGCACCATGGCCATGCCCAGCACCAGGTCAAAGGCCAGGTAGTAGCTGTAGGGCTGGGTAAACACCAGCCAGGTCTGGTCAATAATACCTTCCCAGGGCCAGGCGATGCGCTGCCCCTGCACAATCTTTTCTGATGATGGCGACACGAGCAAGTTGCGGAGAAACTCCAGCGGCCCTTGCGCTTGCAGCAGGGCTTCATAGTCGCCCAACACCAGCTTGCGGAAGGCCACGAACGCCCCATAAGCCCCCGGAATGAGGGCTAACGCACCGATGTGCCACAGGGCCAACCGCCGTTCGCGGAACATGGTGACGAGCGCCCAGGCCATTGGCAGCGCCAGGGCAATGCCCTGCTGGCGGGTGAGGGCGGCCAGGCCACCCAGTAGGCCCGCCAGCCACCAGCGTTCGCGCTGCATAGCCCAGATGGAGCCAACCGCCAGGGCCATAAAGGTAGCCTCGTTGTAGGGGGCCAGCAGAATAAACGAGGGCGGCAGTAGCAGCAGCAGCCAGCCCGCTCGGTTCGCCAGTTCTGGGGCATGCACCTCGGCCACGTAGCGGGCGAAGAGGAAGCAAAGCACCATGCTCGCCAGGGTTGAAACCAGCAGTAGCGCCAGGGGTGCATTGCCGCCGGTAGCCCACGCCACTGGCCCAGCCAGCAAAAAATAGAGCGGATGAAAGGCGGTTGTGCCCTGTTCGGTGCTGTAGCCATGCAGGATCAACTTCTCGTAATTCAGGGCGTCATAGCGCATCCAAGGCATCAGCAGCACCCGCTGCAACCATGCCCCAAGTGGTGCATCACCAGGCAGCAGGCCAACCTGCTGTTCTAATTCCGTCTCCGGGTAGGCCGCACTGACGGGCAGCACCCACAGCCCCAGCAGCACCCGTAGCAACAGCACCGCCAGCGCCGCCCCAGCCAGCGTGCGCAGGTCAAACCGCCAGGGCTTCCAGGTGAGTCCGCTGTTGATGGTTGAGGTTGGGGTTGTTGGTGTCATTAGAGTACGGATGTTTATAATCAGGAACTCGTTGTTTCCTGCATACTGTTGTTCCCCATTATGCCATAGGGTTATTACCATGCCGTAGCCCATCCGTCCTGGAGGACTTAGCCCACATCACTGGTGGCTGCCATGTGGAAATCGAAAGCGCTGCCGACTTGCCCCGCATGCTCACGCGGGACGGCCTGGGCGATGGCGACGGCGATGGGCTGCCCGGCTGGCGTGAGCTGATGGGCTTCCGCAACAGCAAGGGCCAGCTGATTGCCACCGACCCCACCGCCTTCGACAGCGACGGCGACGGGCTTGGCGATGCCATCGAGATTGGCCAGCGTCAGGTGGTGGACTTCATCGAACTCTACGACGGCACCACCGACGCCCGCAACGCCGACAGCGATGGGGATGGGCTGAGTGATGGGGATGAGGCGCGGACGAGTGCCACACAGGCTGATACCGATCGCGATGGCCTCGACGACCTTACGGAAATTCTGGAGGATTTTGATCCAACCCATGCCAACCCGGACGGTGACAGCTATGGCGATGCGGCTGAACTCGCCCGCAATAGCGACCCGTTCACGTATGACCTGACTCCTGAGCAAATTGCCATGTCACTCCCAGCGGCCTTAATTGTGGGAGAAGGCGGAGCAGAATGGTTAGGCTATCCCTCCTTTGTGCTGCAAAGCCCTGTCTTCATCATAACCTCCATCGTTGCTGGTTTTGCACCTCCACGCGATGTGATTGATGCCGTTGTCGAACTCTTGAATGGCAATGGTGGCGAAGCCTTATTTAACCTGATTGCTATCGTTCCGGGCATTGGCGATGGCTCAAAGGCGGTTCGCGTCATAACAAAGTGGGCGACGAAATATCCACATATGCGTGGTGTCTACGCTCGCTGGGTAGTAGAAATCTTTAGCGAAAGCGCAACGGCCCAACTACAGGGGCGCTTTGGGCTGATGAAGCTCGCTGCACCCTCAACATCGCTCAAGCAACAGCTCAAAGACCTGTTGTTAAAAGCGCTGGGTTGGAATGGGCCGCTTGACCCTGCCGTGGACGACATGGCCAAAGCACGGAACGATCTCGGAAAACTGAGCAACCTGATTACAGGCAATCGCCTGCGCCTACTGAGTCGTTCAGCGGACATGGTTTCTCAACAAAATGCACGAAGGCGCATGTCCGATCCGTCCTACTGGGATCAGACGAAGCTACGGGCATCACCGGCAACACAGGCCGAAGCGTATGCGGTGGAAATGGCGGTAGAATGGTTGCAGGACAATGGGTATACTGTGCTGTATGTGCAACGCAACCTGAAGGCACCGCAACGTCCACATCCCAAAAACAAAAAGGGGATTGCGAAAACAATTGGGCAGGGGCCAGATATTATTGCCGTGCGCCCTGACGGCAACGACGTTATTCCGGTCATTGTTGAGGTCAAAGGCGGCATCAACAAAACCTATCTCGACCAGGCTCGCTTGCGTTCATCGGCGGCTGACCCTGCCGACCAGTACCAACTCGCCCGCAGTTGGCTTACGAACCGGGCAGAACAACGTTATCTGAATCGGCTAACTTTTGCGCAAGACCCATTGTTGCAACAAGCAGCTGGCTTAATCGATGATATTAGCCTGCAAAGCGCAGAGTACGAAGTCGTAATTTTTGCATCAGGCCCAACTCCAACTTTTGGGAGGCTTGACGCTTTAGTGGAAACCGGGTCAACGAGTCCACGAAATGCGTTAAATGTGACGGTGGTGATTGCAGAGAAAGGTTTGATGAGTAAACAGACTACGCACTTGGTAATCACAACAACTGCGTAGTTTGTTTACTTTCCTCAAGAGGTATCTATGAGCATAAACATTAAACGTAAAAGAGTTTTGATCGAACTTGAATACTGGGAACATTGTGCATCAGTGGCGGGACGAACGGGAGGGACTCATTACGAAGCAGTGGGTCGATGTTATCGATACTTGAACGATCCGCGTGCAGCCGATACCTTCCAACAGCTTGCAGATAAAATTCGGGTGGGTAATTCAAAAATATACGTTGACCGAGAGCTACTGCTCGGAAACCTCTACCGCCTCGCGGGTAACCAGGATGCAGCCCGTCAGCATTACCAGGCAGCTTACGATCTGACCATGCACAAGCCAACCCGCGATAATGGCGATGCAGCAATCCTCGCTCAACTTCGACCTTGGC
>JALONX010000837.1 GCA_025454695.1 Chloroflexaceae bacterium | reverse complement strand
CCACCGGCCCCGGCTCGCCGTAGCTGGTGCGAGCCTGGTCAATCGCCCCTTCCAGGTCACTGCCTGCCGCCAGCGCTGCCACCCGCCCCTGCCGCTGCTCATCGGCAAAGGGCTTTAGCAAGGCCTGTGCGCCCTCAGCCGTCTCCGAAATGAAAACCACCCGAGCCACGCGGTACTCGTTCAGGTAGGTGCGAGCCAGCAACTCCAGGTGCGTCCGCATGTGTTCGCCAATCAGAAATACCGTTTTGTCACGGAGCGCTGCCAGGCTTTCCGGGCTGGGCTTGCCAAACAGCTCGCCCTCGGTTCCGGTGCGCTCAAAACGCAGGCCGCCAGAGGGATGAAAAGTCTCACCCGTCACCGCCCGGTCGGCTAGATAGTAAACAGTAGCGATGGCCACGTCATACTCGGTGGGCATTTTCTGCAGGTAGAGCATCCCCATCACACCGTCGCGTACTTTGCGAGCCTCCCGGTCAATCAAGGTGCGGGCAAAAAACGGCTCCGGCGGTTGGGCAGCTAGCTCCAGCGTCGCATGGGCTGGCAGATGGGTGCCCACAACGAGGCGGCGCACCAGCTTCTGAGCGATGCTTTTGTTCAGCAGAAACAGCTGCGATGACCCTTGCGTGTCACCCCCATCCAGAATGCTTGCCGCCAGCTTCCGCAGCGGCTCCGGCAGACGGCTGTCGCCCGCCATCGCCCGTACATCGTTCGAGGCCAGGGTTGCCACCATGTCGGCAATGGGCGTACCGGTAGCCCGGTACGAGTCGATCAGCGCCGCATGCACCTCGTTGAGGCGTTTATTTTCGAGAATAAGCCGGGCCCGCCGCGCAAACAGGCCGGGCCGCTCGCCGGTGCCCCGCAAGCGGTCACCCTCCACCGGCCCCGGAGCCAGCGCGTTGATCTGCACTTCTGGCCCCATAAAGCGAGCCAGCACTTCGGCCATGGCCCGCTGGCCGGCTTTGCTCACGGCATAGTCGGAGCGGTTGGGGTAGGGCACCGCCACATACTTCTCACCGCCGAAGTAGGACGAGACGTTCAGAATATAGCCGCTGCCCTGGGATTTCATCGTCGGCAGCAGCTTGCGAATAAGCGAGTAGTTGCTGATGAGATTAGCGTTGAGTGTATGCCGCCAGCCAGCATGCGGCATATCAATCACCATCTCCTCAACCCCGGCAATGCCCGCATTATTGATGAGATAGTCAATCCGGCCAAAGGTGGCCAGGGCTTTTTCCACCAGCGCGGCCAGCTGGCCTTCGTGGGCCACGTCCGAGTCCGGCACGATATGCACCCGCGACTCCACATCGTTGTAGCCCACCTCCAGCAGTTCCTGCATGATGTCGTCCCGCAGCTGGGTCAGCTGGTCAGCCCCACGGGCAGCCAGCATCACCTTCGCACCGCTCAGCGCCAGCAGCCGACCAACCTGGCCGCCAATACCCGCGCTCCCGCCGGTGATAACGGCCGTTTTGCCCAGATGCAGGCCGATAAGATTTTCAGCCCAGCCGAAGGAGGGTCGCTGCGCCCCAGTAGTCAACTCAATCTGCTGAGGTAAGTAAAGGTTAATCTCCTCCACCCGCCGGTCGCTATTGAGCAGTTTGGCCGCCCAGGCCGCTGCAAAGTCCAGGCTCGCATCCTCGCAATTCACATAGCGCACAATCTGGTTAGCCCAGATGCCCGCCGTCTGCTGTTCGGCAGCTGTGGCCTTGCGCCGGGTGTCCAGCTCCGACTCGTGCCGCCAGACTCGGATCAACTGCTCCAGCCCGGCCCGCAGGATGTTGGCGTAGACGTTACCGCTGCCATCATCGCCGTTGCTCATAAACAACACACGGGGGGCATCTTTACGGCCAAATGGGACAGCCTGGCGCTCCTCCCAGAAGCGGGCCAGGCGGCTAGCCAGGGCCACCGCCCCGACGATCTCTTCCTGCAAAAAGCGCTGCGTGGCAGCATCATCAGCCAGCGCGGGCGAAGGGTAGCGCTGGTGGCTGCCGTGGGCGGGCAGAATAATCACCCCATTGGGCACGCCCACCTGGTCGAGTATAGCGGTGAAGGCAGTGTGCATGCTGTCGTTGTCGAGCGGGTTGAGATGCAACACCAGGGGCGGGTTGTAGTTTGCCGCCTGAATCTGGCGGCTCTCCCGCAGCATCATGTCCACCTGAGCGATGGCAGACTTGCTACGGAAACCCAGCACTACCTCGGCTTCACACGAGCGCAGCACACCGGTGAGGGCCATGGCGTCCTCAATCTGGTCGCCCGCGCACACCAGCACCACCTTGTTGGTAGCATCCACCGCCCGCAGGCCAGGCCGCGAAACGAAGGTAGTCCGGCTCTCGGTAGGCACATCCATGCCATGGGTAATCTCCAGGGCGTGGCCGTTGATCGCCGCAGACTCATCACTACCCAGGAAGACGGCAGCGTTGGCAACATCGAGGGTTTTTGGGAAACCCTTGGCCAGCTCGCCTTCCGTGGTGGGGCGGCTCAACGACATAATGTTAAAAAAGCCTTCCGCCGTGCTGTTTTCCGGCAGGCCCTTGAGTCCATCCATCGCCTTAAACACGGTGCGAATGCGTTCACTGTCAATCGGGCCAGGATAGATGGTGTTGACACGAATGCCACGGGCACCCAGCTCCTGGGCCAGTTCCTGGCTTAAGGCGTTGAGGGCTGCCTTTGGCACCACATAGGGGATGCGCCCATAATAGTCGGTGCGCGAAAAGATGGTGGAGACGTTGACAATGCTGCCACCAGGCTGCATGTGGGGAGCGACGGCCCGTACCAGGTTCCAGCTAATGCCCATCAGATTGCCCACCCCGGCGCTGAGGGTTTCGGTGTCATTGCCCCGCAGTTCCGCCTGCGTGAGCGGAATATCCGGGAGGCGCTGCCGCGCACCCGCGCTGCCAGCGTTGTTCACCAGCACATCAATGCGCCCCAACCGCTGCAACACCTCGGCAACACCCCGGCGCACCTGGTCACTGTCGCTGCCGTCCATCTGCACCGCATAGACTCGCTCCGCTGCTACACCTGCTTCATGCAACAAGCGCTCGCGATAGGCTTCCAGTTTCTGCAGGTTGCGCCCGGTAATCACCACTGTC
>JALONX010000114.1 GCA_025454695.1 Chloroflexaceae bacterium | reverse complement strand
CTATCCCCGCGTGCAATGGCGACGTAAAAGCATGTTCGTGCTGCTCCTTGCTGCGCTGCTTGCTGTGTTACCACTCACTCTCTCACGGATCAGCGCCCAACCCAGTGGCACGATCCGGGGGTTTGTGTTTCAAGACTTTAATGCCAATGGGGTGCGCGACACCAGTGGAAGTATCCCCAACGATGGCTCACCGACAAGTAGTATTGGCACTGCCGTTGACGCTGGCGTTGGGGGCGTGACCGTCACCGCCTACGACGGCAGTGGTGCCGAGGTAGGCACGGCCACCAGTGGCAGCGACGGGAGCTACACCCTGAACCACACGGCCACTGGCCAGGTACGGGTGGAGTTTACCATTCCGAGCGCACTGGCTGGCTTTCAGCCCGGGCCGTTTGGCAGCGGGGCAAATGGCAGCGGCACCAGCGTGCAGTTTGTGGCTGCCACCACCGACAATGTGAACTTCGGCGTGGTGCTGCCCGCCGAGTTCTGCCAGGACAACCCCCAACTCGCCACGAGTTGTTACCTGTTCGGCAACCAGTCTGGCCGCAACAACCCCGCCGTTGACCCGGTTCTGGTTGGCTTCCCCTATTCGGCTGGCTCTACCCGCACCACTGCCACCGGCACCAGTGACACCTTCAGCGACTTCCAGCAGCCGGGGGCAACCTACGTCACAGCTGCCGGGCAGATGGGCACCACATGGGGCCTGGCCTACTCTCGCACCAACCGGCAACTGTTTGCCGCCTCGTTCTACAAGCGCCACACCGGCTTTGGCCCCGGTGCCGACGGGGCTTTTGGCAACGCTGACGATCCGGCGGCGATCTATGTGGTTGACCCGAATGCCCCGGTAGCGAACCGCATTGTGCGTGTGATCAACGTACCAGACATCAGTGCAAACAGCCATAACTCGGCTCGTCCAGTCGCCTGCCCCCCCAACACCGACCCCTGGGTGTGTGACGGTGGCCTTGACAGCTTCGACGCGGTGGGCAAGCAGTCCATTGGTGGCATTGCCCTTTCCGACGATGAGACGCGCCTGTTTGTGATGAACCTGGAAAACCGCACGCTCTACGCCCTGAACCCGGCGAACGGAGCCCTGCTGGGGAGCCAGGCCGTGCCGCTCAACCCGCCGCTGAGTGTGGAAACCACATGTCCATCCAGCGATGTGCGCCCCTTTGCGGTGCAATACTACCGTGGCACGGTGTATGTGGGCATGGTGTGTACGGGCGAAAGCACCCAGAGCCGTGACAATCTGCGGGCCTATGTCTACACAGTGGATCCGCAGACCCTTGTCTTTAGCACCGCCCCGGTGTTCCAGGCAGCCCTTAACTACCCCCGTGGCAACGCCAACGATGACGCAGTGCATACCGCCTTGTGGCAGCCCTGGACAGGGCAAACCTTCCGTGGCTTTGCAGCACCGAATACGCAGGGCATCTTTGTTGTATATGCCCAGCCCTGGCTGACGGATATTGTGTTCGACAATGGCAACCTGGTGCTGGGCCTGCGCGACCGTTACGGCGACCAGATCGGGAACCGCTCCTACTCCAATCCGGGCAACAACAACTTCTACTACGCAGTAGCGGCGGGCGATATACTGCGAGCCTGTGGCAGCCCCGCCAGCGGCTGGACACTGGAAAGCAACGGGCGCTGTAACGGCCAGGGGAGCAGCCCGCAGGATAATGGCCAGGGGCCAGGCAATGCGGAATACTACTACGGCGACGGCTACCCCGACCCCTTCACGGCAGCAGGGAACCGCCATAGCGAAGTGGGTATGGGTGGCCTGGTGCAAGTGCCTGGCTTCCCCGAACTGGTCGGTTCAGCCTTCGACCCGGTGCCGATTAATAATAACCGGAATCTGTTTGATGGTGGTGCCCGCTGGTTCACCAACAGCACCGGGCGCTACAACAAGGCCTACATTGTCTACGAGGGAACCTATATCACTGCCGACAACTGGCGTGACTTCGGCAAGGCCAACGGCCTGGGCGATATGGTAGCTCTGTGTGAAGCCGCCCCGATTGAAATTGGTAACCGAGTCTGGCTCGACACCAACCGCAACGGCATTCAGGATGCCGGTGAAACCCCGATTGCCGGTGTCACCGTCAACCTGTATGATGTTGAGGGCATTCTCATCGCCACGGCGGTGACGGATGCGAATGGCGAATACTACTTCAGCAACGCCCCAGGTACCAACACGGGCAACGCCCGCTACAACCTCACCAGCCTGCGCCCCAACAACAACTACAGCGTGCGGCTCGACGACGCGGCGAACTACGCCCCCGGTGGCCCACTGGCCGGGCTGTCGCCCACTACCGCCAATGTTGGCCCCAGCCAGCGTGACTCAAACGGTGTGGCCAGCACGCCAACCGACATTCGCACCGATGTTACGACGGGTGGGCCAGGTGCCAACGACCATACCTTCGACTTCGGTTTTGTCACCCAGCAGCAACTCTACAGCATTGGCAACCGGGTCTGGTATGACACCAACAACGACGGCATTCTCAACAACGGTGAAGTGCCCGTGCCCGGCGTGCGCATGGAATTGCTCGATAGCGCAGGCAACCCGGTGCTTCGGGGCGGCGTGCCGCTGACCACCACCACCGACGCCAACGGCTACTACCGCTTCGATGATCTGCCTGCCGGAGATTACCGCGTGCGGGTCGCTGCCAGCAACTTCCAGGGCACTGGCCCGCTGGTGGCCTACAACAGCAGCACCGGCGATGTGGGCGAGGTCAGCCCGCCCCGGCCCGACAGCCGCGACAACGGCGTGGATGTCCCCAATCCGCAAGTTGTAGGCGTTTCCAGCCGCGTTATCACCCTCGGCCCCGGTGTCACCACTGGCGAAACCGACCTTGGCCCCGGCGATAGCGCCGTCAACACTAACCCCGACCGGGCCGAACTCACGGTAGACTTCGGCTTCTACCGCCTGGTGATGGGTGATCAGCTCTGGATTGACACCAACAACAACGGCATCTACGACCGCGATAGCGAAACACCTATCGCCAATGTGGTGGTTGAGCTGCGCAATTCCACCACCAACGAGGTGGTAGGCCGCGCTACAACCGATAGCCAGGGCCGCTACATCATTGACCGCACGGTGGATGGTGGGCCGCTGCTGCCAGGGAATTATTATGTCAATATTCCTGGTGGGCAGGCTCCGTTAGCTAACCTGGTGCCCAGCACCCCGGTGACGGAAGGCGTTAATGACCGCAACAACGGGCGGCTGCAACCGGACAACGTCACCACCCGCAGCACACCGTTCGACCTGACCGCAGGTAGCACCAATCGGGGAGCTACGGTTGAAAACAACACCGGCACAACCAGCAACCTCACCCTCGACTTCGGCTTCCGACGGCCTGGCGGCGCAGCCATCACGGTGGCCAGCTTCAGCGCCACACGGGAAGGCACCAGCGTGACCGTGCGCTGGGTAACCGCAGCAGAAGTGAACACCCAATCGTTCACCCTGGTGCGCAGCACCACCGGCAGCCGGGCCGACGCGGTGCCCGTAGCCATGCAGCCTATCCCGGCGCAGGGCCGTGGCCAGGGCGGGGCGAGCTACAGCTTCACCGACACCAGCGCCCAACCCGGCACAACCTACAGCTACTGGCTGGTGGAAACCGAGACCACGGGGGTCAGCAACGAATATGGGCCAGTCCGCACCAGCGGCCCTGGCCCACGGGCAAATACCACCATCTTCCTTCCGGTGGTAACACGCTAACAAATCGGCAAGGGCGGGGCGGGAATCACTTCCCGCTCCGCCCTTTTTGCATGTCTGGCATAGCCCTTGCCGTCGTACTGGAGCAGCATACCGCAACTCCTGGCAAGGGGTGTGGTATGATACCCGCATTCAGCATTGGAAACCGTGTCACAAAAGGAGAATCTGCATGCCGCTTGACATGCTGCAACAACTGCTCGGCTCACGCACCAACGCCACAGACTATGCCAAATTTGTGCAACGCTTTTTGAGCAACCCCAACGACATTCCGAATGACGAAGCCGCCCGCCGCTACCAGGAACTGATGCAGAATGCACCACCCGAAGTAGCCGCCGAAGCCCACGAATACGCCTTCAACAGCTTGCCACCGGCCATGCGCCAGCAACTGGCCCAACAATATCGTGCTGCGACGCAAGACCCAAACCGTCCGTTCGATGGCTACCAGTATGATGATGACGACAAAGGCGCAGCTCCCCAGAGTCTCGGGCTGATGGGCCAACAAGCAGGGCAGCAGGATCCCGGCCTGTTGGGCAACCTCCTCGGCAAAGACTCACCCCTGAACACCCCGCTGGGCAAAATGGTGATGGCCGGAGCGGCTGCCTACATCGCCAGCAAGGTGCTTGGCAACAATGCGAGCGGCGGCACCACGAAGCGCAGAAACGCGCCAACCGCGCCCCAATTACCTGGCAATTTCACCGAAATTCTCACCACGGGCTTGCTGGGCATGCTTGGGGCCGGGGCCGCTGGCGCAGGTGGCCAGCAAGGGCAGCCGGGAGGCGGTGGCGGCCTGGCCGATATTCTTGGTGGCCTGGTTCGCGGACAAATGGGCAACCAGGGCGGAGCCGGTGGCGCAGGTGGCCTGGCCGACATCCTCAGTGGCCTGGCAGGGGCACAGGGCGGCAACCAGGGCGGCAACCAGGGCGGGCCGTTCAGCGGTCAGATGGGCGGTTCGGGCGGCAGCTACGGCGGTGGCGGCGCACCTGCCGGGGGCGGCGGCCTCGCTGATATTCTCAGCGGACTCGCGGGTGCGCAAGGCGCACAGGGCGGTGGGCAGCAGGGTGCGGGTGGTCTGGCCGATATTCTCGGTGCCATTCTCGCCAGCCAGGGTGGCCAGGCGGGCAATCAGGGTGGCACTGCCGCTGGCGGTGGCAGCAGCCTCGGCGATCTGCTCGGCGCACTTGGCAGCGGGCAGGGCGGGCCAGTCAAGCCTCTCGGCAGCCTTAAAAAGGACGGGTAACAATTAGCAGAGCGTGACACGGGCGAGGGCGTGGGGGCGGCTTGCTCCTACGTCCTCTTTTTTGTTGCCGCCAATCAACGAGCGTCCGTCCTCATACACGGCTCAGGAAACTCTCTGACAGCAAAGCTAGAAGCCAACCAATCATCAATCGTCAATCGCCAATCGTCAATTATCTGCCCAGTGCCTCTTCCTGCAACTCGTCCTCCAGCGTCAGCCCCAGGCGCTCAGCGATAAAATCGCCCATCGCCGCCGTGTCGGGGAAAGTCACCACGGTTTCGCCATCGCCATCGTCGTAGGACATGCGCCAGAGACGCCCGAGCCGCTCATCCTGCCAGACCCGCATGTTCAAGTGTAATTGCACACTCTGTGCTTGCATGGTACGCCTCCTTTTCATCTTGCTACTAAGTTAGACGTACCGAGGCCGCAATTTGATCTCCGATTTTGATGAGAAAGTGGTGAGACGGGAATGGCACAAGAGTGAAGGATGAAGGAACCGAGAACCAAGAACCAAGAACCAAGAACCGAGAACCGGGCCTGCCCTGAGCGTGTCGAAGGGAACCGAGAACCAAGGGCCGAGAACCAAGAGTCGAGAAGCGTGAGGCATGAAACGTGAAGCGTAACCCTTAACCCTTAATCCTTAACCCCTATCTTTGAAATAACAGCTGATAGTTGCCATTGCGGGCACCCTGGGCCACCACCCGATAGCGCACCTGGCCCTGAGCATCGGTCGTCACCTGGCCACTGCGGGTTACCTGGTTGCCGGGCTGGCTGGCCACCGCAAACACCACTGCGCCATTCGGCTCCAGCAACTCCAGAGTTAAATCACCTGACTCGACGCTGACGAAGCCAATCACTTGCAAGGTTGCCTCGCCCTCCGTCACCTTCACGCTGCGGTCGCTACGGCCCTCGGCGCTCACAAAGCTGCTGCTCACGTTGCCGTTGCCATCCTGAATATCGGTGGTGGTGCGTTCGCCGCTGGCCAGCAAGCAGCCGGTGAGTCCGAAAAGGAGTAAACTTGACAGTATCCACATAACAACCGTGTGGTATACGCTTTGTGCCCCTTCGTCAAGCTCAGGGCAGGCTTTTGTGCCTTTGTGAGAACTACCCATACGACTCTGGCCGATCATCAGGGTTAAACGTCTCCGCTTCTGCCACCCGTTCCACCTGCAAGGGCCGCCGACTGACCAGACGCAGGCTGGTGCCACACTCCTTGTTGGCGCACACCATGCGCGAACCGACCCGCATGTAGATTTGAATGGCCAGCTTTTGCCTGCACACCGGGCACGACACAACATCTATCGCCATAATGTACCTTAAAAATGATCTAAACCGTCTCTCGCATAAGCGCAAGGGCGCAACGTGGTAGCAACAACGTAGATTTGCGATTCCTGGCGAGCTTTGCGGCTTTGCGAGAGATAAACTACCGCTCCGCAAACAGGGCATCTACAAACCCCTGTGAGTCGAACAGGGCCAGGTTGTCCATCTTTTCTCCGGTGCCCAGGTAGCGGATGGGCCGCTCAATGTCTTGCGCCACGGCGAAGGCAATGCCACCTTTGGCCGTGCCGTCCATCTTTGTCACCGCCACATCGGTCACGCCTGCCGATTTAAGAAACGCCTTGGCCTGCAGCACGCCGTTCTGCCCGGTGGTGGCATCAATCACCAGCAAGGTCTCATGCGGCGCGTCGGGCATCTTGCGGGTGATGATATTGCGCATCTTCTCCAGCTCCTGCATCAAGTTAAATTTGGCCTGGAGCCGCCCTGCCGTGTCAATAATCAGAATATCTACGTTCTGCTCAACTGCCGCGTCCAGGGCCTTATACACCACCGCCGCTGAGTCCGCGCCCTGACCCATGCTGACGCACGGAACCCCAGCCCGTTCGGCCCATGTCTCCAGTTGCTCGGTGGCGGCAGCACGGAAGGTGTCGCCCGCAGCCAGCATCACCGATTTGCCGAAACGCACTTTGTAGCGGTGAGCCAGCTTGGCAATCAGCGTCGTCTTTCCAGCTCCGTTCACCCCCACCACCAGGATCACGTAGGGTCTGGTGGTGGTCGTTGCCTGCGGCTTGACCTGATCTTGAAACACCCGCACCATTTCAGCCTTGAGCATCTCGCGGGCCTCGCGGGCCTTCTTCACGCCGTTGCGGTTCACCCGGTCTTTGGTGCGGTTGACCAGGTACATGGTGGTTTCCAGCCCCACATCGCCCTGGATCAGCGATTCTTCCAGCTCATCCCACAGGTCGTCGCTAATCGGATCGTCGGTGGCGAACATGGATGAGATGCGCCCAAAAATGCCCTGCCGGGATTTTTCCAGGCTCTCATCAACCTGTTGCTCCTCAACGCGAGCCTCTTCTTCCGTGCGGGGCGCATCCTGGCCCCGGCCAAACAAACGCTTAAATATGGACATAGCGGTACCTTTTATGATTGCAGATTGTAGATTGCAGATTGCAGATTGCAGACTCAGCGCTCAACATTCATCGTTCTGTGCTCATCGTTCATCGCTCATCGCTCATCGCTCATCGCTCCTATTGTACACCATGTGCCTTTCAAGAAGATTTATGTGGACTCACAGGCGGGGCAGCTATACGGCGTTGCAGACTCATAACTCGTAACTCATAACTCATAACTCATAACTCATAATTCGTAATTCATAACTCATAACTCATAACTCGTAACTCATAACTCGTAACTCGTAACTCGTAACTCGTAACTCGTAACTCGTAACTCGAAATGTGGTATACTCAAGCAACACCATAGCGCAGTTCCATAATCGTACATTGCACCAGGGAAGGAGCATGTCCAATGCAGGGCTTGATGATGGACTATCAGCTTACGGTTGACCGTATCCTCGAACATGCCAACCGTTTTTTCGCCCACAAACAGGTAATCACCAAACAGCCCGATGGCTCAATCCACCGCTACACCTATGGCGACATGTACCGCCGGGTGAAGCGCATGGCCAAGGCGCTGGTGCAGCTCGGCGTGCAGCCGGGGGATCGCATCGGCACCTTCTCGTGGAACAACTATCAGCACCTGGAGCTGTACTATGCTATTCCGGGTGCAGGCGCGGTGTGCCACACGCTGAACATTCGCCTTCATCCCGACCAGCTTGCCTATATCATCAACCATGCGGAAGACAAGCTGATTTTTGTTGATGGCACGTTGCTGCCCGCCCTGGAACGTCTGGCCGACCAGTTGCCAACGGTGGAGCATGTGGTGGTGTTTAACGCTCCCCGCGAGGTGCAATCGAAGCTGCCCGGCCTGCTCCACTATGAAGACCTGGTGGCTCAGAGCGATGAGGATTTTACATGGCGCTGCACCGATGAGCGGCAGGCTTCAGTGTTGTGTTACACCAGCGGCACCACCGGCAACCCCAAGGGTGTGTTGTACGATCACCGGGCGCTGTTTCTGCATGCTTATGGCGAATGCCAGGCCAATGCCCTGGGCCTGTGCGAACTGGACACGGTACTGCCGGTGGTGCCGCAGTTCCATGTGATGGCCTGGGGCCTGCCGTTTGGCTGCCCCATGGCTGGGGCTAACATGGTGATGCCGGGGCCGCATCTCAACCCCGCTGCCCTGGCCCAACTGATTGAGGACGAGCGGGTGACGGTGGCCGCTGGCGTGCCCAGCATCTGGAACGGGCTGTACCAGGAGCTGCGCTCGAAGCCCCGCGACATTTCATGCATTCGTGCCCTGGTGGTGGGCGGCTCGGCCATGCCCCGTGGCCTGATCGAAGCCTACGAGCGCGATTTGCATGTAAATGTGATGCACGCCTGGGGCATGACCGAAATGTCGCCCCTTGGCACCGTTTCCATTCCCCACACCCAGCACCAGCAGCTCAGCCAGCAGGAAATTTGGGACATCAAAGCCTTGCAGGGCTATGCGCTGGCAGGCGTTGAGCTGCGCATCGTCAACGACGCGGGCGAGGAACTGCCCTGGGACGGCACCACCATGGGCGAACTCCAGGTGCGCGGGCCGTGGATCACCAAAGGCTACTACAAAGTTGAGCCAGCTCCCGAAAGCTTTACCGCCGACGGCTGGTTCCGCACCGGCGATGTGGCCACGATCACGGGCGACGGCTACATGTGCATCACCGACCGCACCAAAGACCTGATCAAGAGCGGCGGCGAGTGGATTTCGAGCGTGGCGCTGGAGAACAAGCTGATGGCCCACCCCAAGGTGGTGGAAGCAGCGGTGATCGCTATTCCCAACCAGCAGTGGGGCGAGCGCCCGCTGGCGGCGGTGGTGCTGGCCCCCAACGCCAGTGCCAACGAAGAGGAGCTGATCGGCTACCTGGCCGAGAGCTTCGCCAAATTTGAACTGCCCGACAAAATCGTCTTTGTGGCCGAAGTGCCCAAAACCAGCGTCGGCAAATTCGACAAAAAGGTGGTGCGCCAGCGCTTCGCCGAGGGCCAGCTGCTGTAAAATTCACCGCGGAGAGCGCGGAGGACACGGAGGGTACAGAGAAACTTTAGCAACTCGCAGATGGTCGAGCTATGAGCAAAGCAGTCAACTGCATGTTGATGCAGCTTTAATCTGCAATCAGCCAATCTGCAATCTGCAATACCAGCTATTCTCTCCGTGTCCTTCGTGACCTCCGCGGTAATAAAGAGGGGGCTTAGCATGCGTCTGATTGATTGTTCGACGACGATTGCGCCCAGCCCGCCCGGCACCCCACCCTTCATCTCCACTGAACTGACCTACAACGACCATGCTCACGGCGCGGGCCAGATTGAGGCGCTCTTTAAGGTGCCGCCAGCGCTGCTGCGCAACGGCGAGGGCTGGACAACCGAGATTTTTACCCGCTTTGGCACCCACGACAGCACCCACGTTGATGCGCCCTGGCACTACAACAGCACCATCCAGGGCCAACCCGCCGAAACGATTGACCAGCTGCCGCTGGAGTGGTTCTTCAGCGACGCGGTGGTGCTGGAGATGCGCCACAAAGCCGACGGCGACGCGTTGACGGCAGCAGAAATCGAGACCGAGCTAGCCCGGATTGGCTACAGCCTCAAGCCGCTCGACATTGTGCTGGTGCGCACCGGGCGCGATGCTTTCTACGGCCAGCCCGATTACATGTTTCGTGGCCCCGGCGTGACCGCCGAAGCGACTCGCTGGCTCTACGGGCAGGGCGTGCGGGTAATGGGGATTGACGCATGGGGCTGGGACATGCCACTCAACAAGCAGGCCGAGGCAGCCCTGGCGCGGCAGGAAGGCGGTATCTTCTGGGCGGCGCATCAGGTTGACCTGCCCTATTCGCAGATTGAGCGGTTGGTGAACCTGGCGGCGTTGCCACCCTTTGGCTTCAAGCTGGCCTGCTTCCCGCTGAAAATTCAGGGCGGCAGCGCCGGGCCGTGCCGGGCTGTGGCCGTGCTACCGTAGAAGAGCTAGTCTCTCGCAAAGGCGCAATTCCCAAAAAGCTCTCGCAAAGCCGCAAAGTTCCCAAAGGGAAGCTGATGACGCAATAAGCTTTCTCTATTTTTTTGAGATTTGTCTACATTATAAACTTATGACTTCTCTTCCAGCTGAAACCCCATCACACAGCGATGTCTGGATGCTCCATCCGCAGCTGGCGCAGGCTCCCCATGTGGAGCTGCCGCATGGCTACCGCATGCGCTTCTACCAGGAAGGCGATGTTGAGACCTGGGTGCGCGTGCAGCAAGCGGCTGATCCGTGGCACCAGCCCACGACTGCCACCTTCGAGCGTGCCATGCCCGGTGATGCCGACTACCTGGCGCAACGGGTGATGTTTCTGGTCGATCCTGCTGGTGCCGCGATTGGCACCATCACCGCCTGGAACGACACGCTTTTCAACCGGGGCGATACTGGCCAGATCCACTGGGTAGCGATTGTGGCTGCTGCCCAGGGGCAGGGCCTGGCAAAACCGATGTTAAGCGCCGCTTGCGCTGTGCTGCGTGCCCGTGGTTACCACGAAGCGCTATTGGAAACCGACACCCGCCGCATTCCAGCCTTAAACCTCTACCTCCAATCTGGCTTTGTGCCCTTCCCTCGCCACGAGGCCGACCGCCAGACCTGGCGTGCCGTCGCGCCGCAGCTGAAGTACGCTTGCGAGGCTTAAAAAAAGCACTGAGCAACAGCAGTAGTTCCTCTGCCTGGCTCAGTGCCTGCTTATTCAGCACTAAAACGAAGCTCTAAAAGAAGTTTTACTTTTTGATCCGGACACGCCGTGCCGCCCTGTCCACCGAATGAATTCGGCGTCTGGAAGCCACAAACACGCTGATGAGTTTTAAGAAATTAAACAGGTATATTTGCTCGCCGTAGCCCTAAAGGGCGCGGCTTGAAGCTGCGAAGCCCACCTGCGCGGGCTATACCGGATTTAATTTTAATCTTCATAATTCGGCGTCTGGAAGCCACAAACACGCTGATGAGTTTTAAGAAATTAAACGGGTATATTTGCTCGCCGTAGCCCTAAAGGGCGCGGCTTGAAGCTGCGAAGCCCACCTGCGCGGGCT
>JALONX010000836.1 GCA_025454695.1 Chloroflexaceae bacterium | reverse complement strand
CGCGGGCTACGGCTGGGAACTTTCCTCCATGTCGAGCCTGGGCTACATTCAGTTTCGACCCTACTTCGCGGGCAGCGCCAGCCTGGATGCGTGTGTGCAGCGCCTCAAATTCGATACCCACGCCTTCGCCCGCCGCCAGGCGACGTGGTTCCGGCGATTGCCGAATGTTACGGAGATGAAGGGTTAGGGGTTAAGGGTTAAACGCATTGCAAACCATTGAAGCTCGATGAAGGGTTAGGGGTTAAGGGTCAAACGCATTGCAAACCATTGAAGCTTGATGCAGCTAATTCCTAACTCCTAACCCCTAACCCTTAACCCCGAACCTGCTGCTCCTGCCGCATGCGCCGGTATTCATTTACCAGCGTTTCGAGGAAGGGTTCGGGCGGGCTGTTGAGGGTGAGGCCGAGGCGGGCGCTGAGATTTGCGGCCAGTTGCCCGCCGACCTGAGCACGACTGGCGGCATGCAGCTCGCCCCGGCGGCGTAAAAATTCCTGGGCCAGGTCATAGTCCCCATCAGTGATCAGGTGCAGGTTCGGAATGCTGTAGGGCAAACTGGGCGGCACCGGGCGAACGGACACACCCGGCTGGCCGGGCATAAGCACCCCGGCACCGCTAGCATCGGCTCGCTGGGTGAGGCTTTCCAGCGTCACCGGGCGGCGCTCCTTCACCACAAACGTGCCCGCCGCCAGGTCGCCCAGGCGGCGCGAACGGGGGTCAATAAACATCACAATCACCCCAATACCATACAGCCCCGGCAGCAGGTCAATCAGCCGAATCAGGTTGCGGATGGCCGAGGCAATAAAGGTAATCGGGCGTCCGCCCTCGCGCACCACCCGCAGGCCCAGCGCCCGCTTGCCTGGCGACTGGCCGTTCCAGACCACCTCAAACAAGAGGTAGTAGCCAAAGAAGAAGAGAAACGAGAGCAGCGTGTAGATGGCAAATGCCACACTTACCAGCGGGCCGTCGCCAAACTCCGGCTCAAAGATAGAACCAGCCCCGAAAGCAAATAGCAGGGCAAAAACCAGGGCCACCTGTAACAAAATAATAAACAGCGAGTCGATCAGCGCCGCCAGAAAGCGCGAGCCGATCCCGGCCACATCGTAGCCAAACTCGATATTTTCCGGGGTGTCAACGGTGTATCTATCAATCATAGTGCGTAGAACCAAGAACCAAGCCTGCCCTGCCGTTCGACAGGCTCACGAACCGCGCAGCTCAAGGGAACCAAGAACCGGGCCTGCCCCGAGCGAAGCCGAGGGGAACCAGGAACCATCTTCACCAGGGAAATGAAGGAAATAAAGGAAATGACGACAGGACGCCGCGAGCAATTTCCCTCATTTCCTTTATTTCCTTTGCTGCAAACACTCGTCACTCGTCACTCGTCACTCAATACTGCTCCTGCGGTTGTTCCGCGTCGTCCGGCGGGGCCGTCACCAGTTCGGGATCGTGAGTCGCTTCCAGGTGCTGCATGTCGTTCAGCTTCACAATCTCCCAATGGTCGCTGTGGCAGCGCACAATGCTGATGGAGGTGTTGCCGATGTGTGGGAAGCGAGGCCAGGCATCGCCCTGGTGGGCCACGGCATGGGCCAACAAGCCTCGGATGGTGCCGCCGTGCGCCACCATCGCCAGCGTTTCGCCGGGGTGCTGGGCCACCATCGCGCTCACTGCCGTCACGGCCCGCTGCTGCAGCATTGCCAGCGACTCGCCGCCGCCCCGGCGCACGTCTTCGCCCCGCTCCAGGCAAGCGAATTCATCAGGAAAGCGGGACTTGATTTCGGGTGCGGTAAGTCCGCTCCATGCCCCCAGGTCAATCTCGCGCAGGGGCGGCAGCAGCTGCACCGGCACCGCCAGCGCTGCCCCCACCGCCCATGCAGTTTGGTAGGCCCGCGCCAGGTCGCTGCTGTAGATCGCATCGAAATAGATGTCTTCAGTGCGCAGGCGGGCCGCCAGCAACTCGGCCTGGCGTTGGCCCACACTGTTCAGCGGCACATCGGTCTGGCCCTGCCAGCGCCCCTCCATATTCCAGTCGGTCTCACCGTGGCGAATCAGGTACAACGTTGTTGGCATACAACACCTTTTTCGATTTTGGATTTTGGATTTTAGATTTTAGATTGCCCAAGCCTGCGCCGATACAGACTCACCATACAATTTCGGATTTTGGATTTTGGATTTACGATTGTCGGAGTCTCCCTGAAGAAAATCCAACAAGCATGTCAGGCCTTGCCATATAGCAACGCGCCAGTGTGCATCATACCATTAGCAAGGCCATGCTGACAACCGTTTCTTTTTTGTAAGAATTTGGAAAGCCCCCAGGCATTTCTCGCCATTATGCTTGCGTGTACATAGCCATCTCAACCGTGCCATACGACGATGGTTTTAAGCGGCAAGCACGAAGGAGGAGCAGTATGCTATCACGTTGGCTTCTTGTTGGCGGGTTTGTGGTGCTGGCGATGGCGTTAGCCGCATGTGGGCAAGCTTCCACAACTAGTCCGGCGGTGGTAGGTATTGAGCAGCCAGCAGCGGCAACCGTTGAGCCTGTGCCTCTGGCCGATACACCCGCGCCAACGGCAGCAGCCAGAAGCAGCGGGCCAGCTGCGCCGGAACTGATTGGCGGCGGCCCCTGGCTCAATTCCGAGCCGCTTACGCTGGCGGGGCTACGGGGCAAGGTGGTGCTGATTGACTTCTGGACATATGGATGTATCAACTGCCAGCGCACTTTGCCCTATGTGCAGGGCTGGTGGGAAAAATACAAAGACCAGGGCCTGGTGATTATCGGCGTCCACACGCCCGAATTCCAGAGTGAACATGACCGCGCCAACGTGCAGGCTGCCATGCAGCGGCTCGGGGTGACATGGCCCGTGGTGCAAGACAACGACTCAAACATCTGGCGGGCGTATCGCAACAACTACTGGCCACGCTTCTACCTGCTCAACCGCGAGGGCCAGATTATCTACGACCGCATTGGCGAAGGGGGCTACGACGAAATCGAACGACAGATTGTCGCAGCACTCGGCCAATAAAATCTCTCGCCGCAGAGGACGCGGAGAAAACAGTTATGAAGGCCTCTGCGTCCTCTGCGTCCTCCGTG
>JALONX010000835.1 GCA_025454695.1 Chloroflexaceae bacterium | reverse complement strand
CACAGCTGATGGGCCTGGCCGCCCATCAGCAGCGGGCCGCTGGCGTCCTCCAGCACCTCGGCCAGCAAGGCCACATCGCCGCTGGCCTGGGCATGCTGAACGGACTCGCCCCAGGCTTCTTGCGCCAGAAACCAGCGGGCCGCCCGCCCATGCAACTGCGGCAGCAGGGCTAGTTGGGTCTGCCGCAGCCGGGCCTGCAAGGCCTCGGCAAATAGCTGGTGATAGCGATACCACTGCCCGTCGCCATCCAGCGGCACCAGAAACAGATTGCTCCGTTCCAGGTGCGTCAGCATCTGCTGGGCCGCATGTGCGTCTGCTTCCGTCGTTTCTTTCGCCAGCAGCGCCGCACACAGCGGGCCACAGAGCCGGGCCAGGATGGAGGTGGCCAGCAGAAACTGCTGCGTCTCCTCGGGCTGCAGCGCCAGCACCTCGTCCACCAGGTAGTCGAGAATGTAGCGATTGCTACCGGTAAAGGCGGTGACAAAGGCTTCGGCGTCGGTTCGCCCCCGCAGCGAAAGGGCCGCCAGTTGCAACCCCGCCGCCCAACCCTCGGTGCGTCCTTCCAGGGCCGCGACCACAGCGGGCGGCAGGTTCAGCCCCATGCGTCCCTGCAAAAAGGCCGCTGTTTCAGTGGACTGAAACCGTAGCGCGTCGGCGTCTACTTCCAGCAGTTGCCCCCGCGCCCGCAGCCGGGCCAGCGGCAAGGGCGGCTGGCTGCGGCTGGCCAGCACCAGGCGCAAGTTCGGCGGCTGGTGCTCAAGCAGAAAAACCATGCCCTGGTGGATGGCGGGATTCTCAATCACATGGTAATCGTCCAGCACCAGCACCAGCGGCGCGGGCAGTTCGGCCAGGCTGTTCAGCAGTGCCCCCAGCAGTGCCTCGGCTGGCGGCGGCGGCGGCCCCTGCACCAGCGCCAGAGCCGGGGCGGCACTGCCGGGGCGGGCCAGTTCCAGGGCCATCAGCAGGTAGTGCCAGAAGCGGGACGACTCGTTGTCAGCCGGTTCGAGGGAGAGCCAGGCAAAGGCTGAAGGCTGAAGGCTGAAGGCTGAAGACGGCGTGTGGTCTGTGCGTTCTTCCCCCTGCATGTGGGTGAGCGAGGAAGCGAGCAGGGTGGTTTTGCCGAAGCCCGCCGGGGCCACCAGCAGCGTCACCGGCCCCGCCAGCCCTTGCCGCAGCAGGGCCGCAAGCCGGGGGCGCGGCACCAGCGCCGGGTGGGCGGGCGGCACCCGCATCTTTGTAGTGAGCAACTGCTGCATAGTCGACTCGGACAGTTCGCCACAGAGGGCCGAGTTTTGTAATGCGTAATGCGTAAACCAGTGTTCACACCATTTACGGATTACGCATCATGGATTAAGCAGTACGCAGTACGGATTACGCAGCACGCAGCACGCAGTACGCAGCACGCATCGTCTTTCTCAACTCTCAACTCTCGATTCGTTCACCGCAGAGTCGGCAGCACGCCCCGCCATCCGCCTCGTCCGGCGCACCGGCGACCCAAAGGCCGCAGTGGGTGCAGTGGTAGCTCAGCACGGTGGGGCCGGGCAGCGGCGCTGGCGGCAAGGCCGGGCCAAGGGCGCGGCGCAGGCTGCCGTGGTCGCTGGCGGCCAGCAGGGTGGCCTTGTCCACCCGTTCACCCGCTAGCTCCAGCACAAACAACATGCCCGCGCTCACATTGTGCCGCTCGCCGATGTTAGTGAGAGCGGCCTGGTCAATCGTCAGCGTTTCTTCTTCGGCCCCGGCTTCGCGCCAGCGTTGCCCGCTCAGCGTCACGGTGTCGCCGCCGAAGAAACCACCAAAATTATGGACTTCACTCACGAGAAATTGCATGGGAGTCTCTTTGTGTTATTCACAGATGGCAAACTCAATAGAACCGAGAACCGAGAACCAAGAACCAGGAACCCAGAACCGAGAACCTGTAGGGGCGAACCTTGTGTTCGCCCTCCGAGAACCCAGAACCAGGAACCGCTGCGAGGAACACTATTGTGTGTACTCGCTATGATACACCGTTAAAAACCTATGCTCAAATGCCAGTAACTCCTCGCAAAGCCTTCGCAGGTGAGTCCGCGCGGCTGGTTCTGCTGGCACGTCGTAGTTCCAGGCGTTGCGGCAGGTGTGGTAGGCTCCCATAATCAGTTCCGTCCACTGGTCACCAATCCAGTGCTGATATTGGGTGGGAATGTCTGACTTCTTGCCGCTGCCGACATAGCAGCCGCTGGCCTGTAGCGTCAGCACATTGGCAATCGCCAGGGTGTTGCTCACCATGTCTTTCGTGCCAACGGAACGCATGGTATGGCCGTCAGCAATCTGGCGCTGGTCATAGCCGTAGAAATGCCCGTTTGGGTCGGGGTAGTCGAGCGGTAGCGCCAGCGCGGGCGGGTTGCCACGAACACGCGCCAGCAGACCATGGGTGCCGTGCATCAGGTCGCCCAGGTGGGCCGCAACCGGCTTGCGGGGAATCTCGGCCCGAATATCTTCACCGTACAGCCAGCGGCTGGCGGTTTGAAACCAGACCCCGCCCACCCGGCGCAACTTTGGCTCGCTTTCCGCCGAAAGATCGAGCGGGTAGGCGCTAGCCCCTTTGCAGTGCGCCCGAAGCGCATGAAACTGCTGCTGCTCATCCGCGCTGAGTGAGTCCCGAAACAGCACCACCACGTCAAGGTCACTGGCTGGCACCGCCTCGCCCACCGCATAGCTGCCCACCAGGTAGTAGCCCCGCACCTGCCGGGGCATATGGGCCTCGATGATGCTGATGACATTACTGAGGGTGGCATTAACGGCGGGGACAGCGGTGGGCTGGTGGAGGTGGATCATGGGGGCGTTCCTACATAGAGATAAGTGAAACGACATATCATCGCATCAACTATCGCAATGCGTTTTTGCAAGATACAGCACAGCCAGATACGGCTTTGTGATTGCACCACCGTACCTCATGTCAATTATTTCCGCAATGCCTGCATACAATTCGTCGCGCAGGGCTGGTTCGAGATTGCGATGATCGGAGTAGGTGTTGAGGAGCTGCACGTATTCAGGTGCAGTATAGCGCTGAGTCCAGGGATAGGTTTTAACAATGACCGGTGCAAACAGGC
>JALONX010000113.1 GCA_025454695.1 Chloroflexaceae bacterium | reverse complement strand
AGCGGAGCCGCTCCCACGACTCCCCTTGTTCCGCTCGCTGGGGCGGCTTCGCCGCCCCAGCGAGCGGAACAAGCAAGCATTTCGGAGGGTCGCAGACCCTCCAAACCTCCCGCTTGAGAAGCGACCGCGTACCTGGTGTTGTTAGCAGGCCGCAGCGAGCAGCCCTCGACGCTTATCCTGGCGACTACCGACGCAATTATTGGCTTTAGCATTCTAGGAGAACCACAATGACCACGGAAATCACGGCGTTCCATGTTGGCAGCTTCCTCATCCATTTCGCGGCCAACCTCGTTGCGCTTGCAATCGTCGCCTATGCCCTCTACTTCCGCCGCCACTCGCGGCGCGACCTGCTGATGGCCTACGCCACGATTAACGTGGGCTTGTTCCTGGTGATGACGATCTTCTCGCTCTACGATGCCGGTATCGGGATTGGCTTCGGTCTCTTTGCTATTCTGTCCATCATTCGTATTCGCAGTGAGGAGTTCAGCACTACAGAGCTTTCCTATGTCTTTTCCATCCTGGCAATTGCCCTGATCAACTCCTTCGGTATTGACCCGCAGATCCCTAGCGTAGTTGAAATTTTGTTCCTGGTTCTGCTCAATGCTATCGCAATTCTGGTGATCTATTTTATGGATCATCCGCACTTCTTGCGGACGGTGGGTCGCCAACAAATTACCCTCGACACTATTCACTCCAATGAGCACGACCTGCGGGCTGACCTGGAGCGCCGCCTGAATGTGCGTGTGCTTGACTACGCCATTGCCCATGTGGACTATGTGCGGGAAATTACCGTGCTGAATGTGCGCTACGCGAATGAGGCACAGGCCTGATTGGAAACGGGGTAGCTCTACGCTGTTCTGCACAGCGACTCACGCCAACTGAACAATGGAGTGCGCGGTTACAGCTATGAAGTGGGCGACAGACGCGCCCTTAACACGGAGGAGGATGCCCATGCGTGTAGATACAACGCTTATCACCGCACCGTTTGAGCCGATTTCGCTTGAGGCGATCAACCGGACTGCTGCGCTGCAAACCCGAGCCGACAATAAGTATTTTGTGCCGTGGGGGGCATTTCTAGAGTTCGCCACAACGTTGCGCACCACCCACCACGTGATGGAGATTGACGGGCGACGTGCCTTCACCTACGATACCCAGTACTTCGATACGCCCGACCTCGCCAACTACTGGGATCATGTGCAGAAGCGTCGCAAGCGCTTCAAATGCCGCACGCGCATCTATGAGAATAGTGGTCTTTGTGTCTTTGAGTTGAAACTGAAGAGTGGGCGTGGCGAAACCGTGAAGCATAAAATCAATTACGACGAAGCAACCGCCCGTGAAGTAACCCCGGCTGCCCAGACCTTCCTGCAGAGCCAGTTGCAACAGTCGTACCAGATGCAGTTTCAGCGCCAGTTGACGCCAACTCTGCGCACCCACTACGAGCGGGTTACCTTTGCCTCGCTGGTCTCGACGGAACGTGTGACGTGCGACTTCAATCTCCACTTCACCACGCCCCAGGGCCATGCGCAGATGGATCCACAGTTTGTACTGGTGGAAATTAAATCGGAGCTTGGGCGCAGCAACACCGATCAACTACTCTGGCGGCATGGTGTGCGCCCAGCGTCGGGTAGCAAATATTGCGTTGGTATGGCATTGCTGGTGCCACACCTGCGGAGCAACCCCTTCCGCCAGGTACTCAACAGCTACTTCTTGCCAATGGCCCATCCAACCGATCAGGTAGCCACGCACCTGGCTTTGTAGGCAGCAGGCAAAACGTTGCCCGCTGCCCTGTGGCCAAACCACACAGTATGCGGTGGAGCTGAAACACAAACCAGCACCTCCTCCGGCGCGGGTGCGAAAGCCACACCCGTTCAACGCCAGGGGAGGTGCTGGTTGTTTCGTAGTCAACCGTTGGTTGTTGCCATCAACGCTCGCTACTGTGCTGGCACCGGGCGGTTGCCGTTGCTCTTTGGCGCAGGCGCGGGTGGCTCCTCCGCCGTGGTGCCCGCCGCCGTCAGCTGCACCAGCATGTCGTTCTTGGGCGGCACCAGCACCAGGCTGGCATTGCCGCTGCTGATGTTCTGGTACTCCAGAATCTCAAACAGCGCTTCGGAGACTTGCGGGTCGCGGGCGAGCTGCTTCAGCGCCGTGCCGACAATCTTGGGCCGAATAGCCTGGGCTTTGGCGAATTCCACCGCCGCCTGCCGCTCCGCCGTGCTGGTGATGATGCTCACCTGGTTGACGCCGTCCTGCTTGATCGCCGATGTCACCTGCCGCAGCCGGTTCACCACCTTGGCCTCAATCTGCTTAATCATCGCATTGTCACGGAAGTGGACTTTGCGAATGTAGACCGAACCTAGTTTGTAGCCCCATTCCTGCGATTTCTGCGTCACTTCGGTGCGCACCGTCTGGCTCATGGTGTGGCGGTTTTCCAGCATGTCCGCCAGGGGCAAGTTGCTCAGGCTGCGCACCACCGCATTGCTGATATTTGCTGCCAGCGACCCCTGCGGATCGGCGTTTTTGAACAGATAGGCCACCGGATCGCTGATAAACATCTCATACCAGATGCCGATGCCCATTGGTGCGCCCTCTTCCGAGTTCACCGCCTGGCTGCGCAGGTATTGCTGGTCGAGCCGCATGTCAAGCACATGGCAGCGGCCCAGCCAGTTCACAATAAAGGCCGATGGGCCGATGGTGACGGGCAACACATACAACCCCGGCTCGCGCAGCACGCCCACCACGCGACCGAACAGCACATACACATGGCAGCGCCCTTCTTGCACAATGGTGTAGAGGCCAAAGGCGCGGATAAAACCCAGCACAATCGGCACCAGGATAAACATCAAAATGAAGGTGACGATGAAGGCTGTAAAGCCGTTCAGCAGGCCACCGAGAAGTTCTACCAACATCATTTCACCTCCAGAATGACCTTGTCGGCCTGGTTGTAGAGCTTCAGGCGCACGTTGCGCAGGTAGTTCTCAATCGCACCGGGGCCGCTAGCTTTCAGTTCGGCCAGCTGCGAGGCCAGGGCGGTCAGTGGTTCCACTTCAGCCTGGGCCTTCAAGGTTTCAATCTCCACCGCCCGCTTCGACTGGACGATCTTCTGGTCGGCGGCGGCCTGGGCCAGGCTAATGTCGGACGAAACCTGGTTGTGGGCCGTGTTGATCGCCGCCAGAGCCGACTCAACTTCGTGAGGCGGGTCAATCCCGGTGATCAGCGAAGCGTCCAGCACCACGCCGTAGCGGGCCGCCGACGAGAGACATTCTTTGTCCATCAACTCGTTCAGGTCGCGCAGGTTTTTGCGCAAGTCGTTGATGGAGATGCCCGCCGTAGCCGCTGCTGCACTGGCGTCGGCGGGTGTGCCGTCGGCATTGAGCAGGGCGGTTTTGGGTGCTTCAAAGTTCGAAATGCGCTCACGCAGAATCGAAATGAAGTAGCCCATCACATGCACAATTGGCTGCTTCACCCCAAAAATGTACGCATACAGGTTCCGATCCGAGACGCGGTAGCGAATCTGGCCCTGCAAGCCAGTGTTGAGCTGGTCTTTTGTCACCGCTTCCAGCAGCGTGCCGTTGGCGTTGGCCTTGGGGTTCTCCGGGTCGGTAGCCATGTTCATCGTCTGCGTCGCCACCGAGACTTTGTAGATGCGTTCCCATGGCCACTTGAAGTAGGGGCCACCGGGCTGAATCACCCGCACCTGTGGATAGACATAACGGTCGCGCTCTTCCGGGCGCAAGTATTCCGAAAATGGGTCGTCGAGCGTGGTTTTCGGCAGGCGCTCGGCCCGCCCGAAGATGGTTTTAACGGCGCGTTCGTTCTGATCCACGGTGTAGAAGCCGCCAAGGACATAGCGCACCACGAACCAGGCGAAGACACCCAAGACAATGCCCGTCAGGACTGACATAGCATCTCCTTCACTGCGTTATTGAATAGGCACTAGGATGTACGTACATTGTAGCGCAAAAGTCGCAGGAATGGGAGGGGAATGCGCAGCGGTGTGAAGACAGGTGTAATATCACTGTTCTATCCACAGGAGATGCTGAATCGTCAATCTCCAATCTCCAATCTCCAATCTCCAATCTCCAATCTCCAATCTCCACACGGACTCACCCAGCCCGGTCGCGCCGCGATGGTTGCGGTACGCCGTCCAGGCGCGGGGTGAACACGCGCACCACACTGCGCCCGGCCTCCACGCCGCCCGGCAGTTCAACGGTGATGCGGGTGCGGTTGGCGGCGAGGGCGGTGGCCCCCGGCCCGGACAGCCCTCGGTCAAGCTCCAGGTTGACGGTGAGGGCCTGGTTTTCCGGGTTCGCCACACTGATTTGCAGGCCGCCGTTGCGTTCCTGGGCCAGCAGCAAGCAGGGCTGGTCAACGCTGATATTCCAGCCTGCGCCCGCCGCCAGCGTGCCCGCCTGGTAGAAGGCGGCGGCACACAGCCCCAGCCCACGGTGGCGCAGCGCTTGAAGGGCGGCAGTGTTGCTCACCTGCTCGACCATGCGGCTGGCCCCGCGCCGCGCCAGTTGTTCGGGCGTGGTGCCGGGCAGCACCATGTACAAATAGCTGCCGTCTTTTGGCTGTACACCGTGGTCAATCCATAGGTTAAACACATCGAGTTTTACCGGGGTGCTGGGGCCAGCGCCAATATCGGCCCAGCTGCCCAGCTGGGGGCCGTAGCGCACCACCACCCGCGCCGGGGCCGGAAACATGTAGCCCACCCCATCGTGGTAGACCCAGCGGGGCCGCTTCAGCACATGCTCGCCCGTGCCGCTTACCCGTGAGCCGCAATTCGTGCCTGCAACCTCTACCTCGCCCTTCAGCAGGCACTGGTTGACCGACGTTAGCACCGGGTTGTTGCTTTCGCAGCCTATTGCCGCACCCATGCAGGCCACGCCATCATCAAAGCAGAACCAGAGCTTGCGCACCCCCAGCGTCTCACGGCGGAAATCCATCGCCGCCAGGCCGTAGGTGCCGTCGGAAACGCCGCCAACAAAGCTGGTTGGCCCTTTCACATGCAGCAGTTCGTCGTCTAACGGCATAGGCGGCTGTTCGGCGGTGATGCCGGGGATGCGCCGCCAATCCCACACCGGGAAGATGTCGCGGTACTCCTCGCCGCTGCGGAAGATGAGACTCACACCGTCGGCCAGGCGCTGGGTAAGGCGGCCCTCGTTGTTCAGCAGGCCATCGGTGTTGTAGGTGCGGGTGGAATGCATGCGGGCCGAAATGAGAAAGTTGCCGCGCTGGTGGGCCATGTAGTCGGAGCGCCAGAAGTGGCGGTTGCCGAGCAACGGCGGCGCATCTTTCTTCTCCTGCATGCGGGCGGCCATCGCGGCAAATTCGGCATGGCGGGGCCGCTGGAGGGCTGCCAGCCGCTGTACCGTAGGCGTAAGCCAGCGGGCATCTTTGCCGGGGCGGGTAATCTCGCGCCCCACCACGCCATAGTCGAAGACAATGCCCCGCAGCATCCACTGCTGCCCATCCAGCACATTGCCCGCCAGCAAGGCAAAACGCTCTGGTGAAATGGCGAAGCGGGTGCCCTCCGTCCAGAGCACAAAGCTGCCCACATCAGTGCTGAAGGCCAGGCCATAGCCGCCGGAGTAGATCAGCGCGTCGTGCTGATGGAAGCTGAAATCGGCCTGAATGCCCTCCTCGCCAATGCCCACCTGCTTCACCTCGTTAAAAATGGCGTTAATGGCGGGAACGGCGGTTTCGGCATCGTTGGCAAGGCAGCCCCGCATCAGCACATTGGTGGCCAGCCACACCAGGTTCGCGCCAGTGGCCGGGCGCAGTGTGGCCCGCGCCAGAATGGCAATCCCGCGCTCAAGCTGCTCGGCATTGAGTTCCGGTTCCATCTGGATCAGCACAAAGCCGATGGTGCGGGGCACGCCGATTTCGTTGTGCCACCAGTTGGGGTTGCGAAAATCCTTGACAAGCCAGAAATCCAGCGCTGCAAAAATGCGCCCCCGCAAAATAGGATCGCGGTAGAGCTTGCCTGCCTCGGTGTTAAACATAATCGCCATGCCCCAGAGTCGATCCAGGTGCGTGGTCAACTTCCAGGGGCCGGGAGTCTGGTCGGCGTAATCAACATCGGGCCAGGAACCGTCGGGGCTGAGCGTGTCCATCCAGCGCTGCACCCGCTCCAGGGCGTCGGCAATGGCTTTGGGGTCAGTTGGCAGCTGGCCTTCGCCAATGCGCCGTTTGATCAGCGCCAGGTCTGCATCAAGCTGAGTCTGCTGCATACGTGTCATTATCACCTCCATTCATCGGCACACTGGCGACAGCGTACCACATGTTGAGGGATTGACGAGTGACCCTTCGACAGGCCCTTCGACACGCTCAGGGGAGCCTCAGGGAGGCGAGTGACGAGTGCTGAAGTTTGCTACAGTGTTTGGTTACTATTACCCAGACACTACAGAAGGCAGTTTAAAGCTAGATTATGGTAGCTTGCATGCATCTGCTAGATGCAGTATGATAAATTATCATACTATTGCTGTGAGGTACTAACTTATGACAACAACAAAAGTTGCCATTACTGTTGACAGTGAGCTACTGGCGGAGCTTGATAAACTGGTGCGTGAGCAGGTGTTTCCAAACCGCAGCAAGGCGTTTCAAGAGGCGATGGCCGATACGCTTACGCGGCGGCGGCGGCGGCGATTAGCCGAAGAATGCGCAAAGCTTGATGCTGTTGCCGAGCAAAAACTGGCTGAAGAAGGCATGGTCGAGGAGCTAGACGCATGGCCCGCATATTGAGAGGCGACATCTGGTGGGCTGATTTGAACCCCACCCGTGGACGCGAACAGGCGGGTATGCGCCCCGTTCTCATCCTCAGCCACGATATATTCAACCAGCGTTCGGGCACAGTGATTGCGCTGGCCATCACCAGCCAGGAACCGAGCGCTGGCTACCCACTCACATTGCCCTTGCCCGATGACACACTACCAAAGCGTTCGTGGGTGAAGATGAGCCAGATTCGCACCCTCTCGGTCGAACGGCTCGACAACTACGCCGGGGCTGTTTCACCAGAAGTGTTGGAAGATGTCGTTGATGGCCTGAATGAAATTATTGGCAAATAGGAGCGACAAATGACCCGAGTGGCGGTAGTTGGCAACGCAGGTGGGGGTAAATCTACCATGTGCTGCCGCTTAAGTGCAGCCCGCAATCTGCCGTTGTTTGCTGTTGACACGTGGCAGTGGAAGCCGGGTTGGCTGCCCGCCAGCTATGCGGAGATCAAACAGCAGCAGGACGCCGCGCTGGCCCAGCAAGGCTGGATTATTGATGGCTGGGGGCCGGACGAACTAATGCGAGAACGTTTTGCGGTGGCAGATACGATCATTCTGGTGGATCACCCGCTGTATGTGCATTACTGGTGGGCGATCAAGCGGCAGCTTGCGTGCGTGGTAGCCGAGCGACCCGACGGCCCGCCGGGCTGCCCCATGCTGCCGATGACCTGGCCGCTGCTGAAGATGATCTGGCGGATTCACTGGCAGGCCCGCCCCCAACTGCTGGATCTGGTCAACAAGTATCGTACCGAGAAACGGGTGACTCACATCCGTTCGCCCCGCGCATTGCGCCAGTTTGTGGCCCACGCCTGCTAACGGCGGGCCTTACGCCGGGGCTTCCATCAGCCTGCTGAGATGGGCGCGCAGTTCGTGGGGCCGAAAAGGCTTGTATAAAAAGGCCAGCTGCTCGTAGCCTGCAAAGCGGGGGCCGATTTCTTCCGGGCGGTAGCCGCTCATAATCACCACGGGCACGCTGGGGTTGAGGCCACGGATGCGCCGCAGCGCCACATCGCCATCGGCCTCGGGCATAATCAAATCCATCAGCACGGCCACAATTTCGCTTTGATGGGTTTCAAACATGTGCATCCCTTCAACGCCGTTGACGGCTTCCAGCACCACAAAACCCATTTTCTGCAACATGCGCCGCACCAGCATGCGCACTGTGCCATCATCATCTACCACCAGCACCGTGCCAGAATAGAGTGAGGGGACGGTGGGAGCGTGTTGGTCTGGTGCAGCTGGCGCTGCCGCTATGGTGGTGGTGGCCAGTGCTGGCAACAGCACGGTGATAACGGTGCCCGTGCCGGGGTTGCTTTCCACCTCGATATGGCCACGGTGCCCCCGCACAATGCCCTGAACGGCGGAAAGCCCCAGCCCCCGCCCGGTAAATTTGGTGCTGAAAAACGGCTCAAACATGCGGGCTCTGGTGCTTTCATCCATGCCACAGCCCGTATCGCTGATCCGCACCAGCACATAGCTGCCTGCCGGGAGGTCGTCTGCTTCCGTTTCCACCCGGCGCACGCCAGTGGTGACAGTCACGCTTCCAGCTGTGTCGCCCAGGGCCTCGGCCCCATTGATGATGCAATTCATCAGCAGCTGGCGCAGCTGGCTAACGTCGGCCTCGATCTGAGGCAGGTCGTGATCAAGGCGCGTGTGCAGCGCAACACGGGATGGAATCGAGAGCCGCAGCAGGCCCACCGTTTCACTAATGAGCGGGTTGAGGCTCAGCGGGGCAACCACAAAGTGCCCGCGCCCGGAATAGGCTAGCATCTGCTGGGTGAGAATAGCGGCCTGGTTAGCAATCTGGTCAATCTGCTCCAGCAGCGGGCGGTTTTCGGCACCGGGTGGCAGGTCGTGCAGGGCCAGGCTAGCGTTGCCGATAATGCCCGTCAGCATGTTATTAAAATCGTGGGCGATGCCCCCCGCCAGCACCCCCAGGCTTTCCAGCTTCTGGCCTTCCCACAGGCGGCGTTCCAGTTCCAGGCGGGCCTCTTCGCTGGCCCGTTGCTCGCTCACATCAATGGCAACGGCCAGAATGTGCAGCGGTGCGCCAGTTTCAGTGCGCGAAAAGACAGACTCACGCACCGAGAGCCAGCGCCAGCTGCCGTTGCTGTGGCGCATGCGGCCCTCGTAGGTGGCTATCTCGCCATCGGGCAGGTGCTGCACCAGGGCCAGGTGGTCTGGGAACTGGGCAAAATCGTCGGGGTGGCACAGGCGCAGGCTGAGGTGGCGGCCCATCTCCTGCACCTGCGCCGGGCTGTAGCCGAGCAAATCTGGCCCTTGCTGGTTGGTGTAAATATTGGTCTGGCGAGCGAGATCATAGACAAAAATCAGCGCCGGGGACATGGCGGTGACCCGCTGGATAAAATGCTGGCTTTCCCGCAGGGCCGCTTCGGTGCGGGTGCGTTCGTGCAGTTCCTGCTGCACGGCCTCAAACAGGCGGGCGTTGATCACGGCCAGCGCTACCCGGTCGGCCAGTTCCAGCAAGAAATTTTTGTCATCATCGGTGTAGGGCCGGGCCGAGGCATCGCAGTTGAGCGCAATCACCCCCAGGGTGTTGCCCTGCGCCCGCAGCGGCACCGCCATGAGACTCACGATATTGGCTCGTTCCAGGTATTCCCAGTAGACCGGGGCAACAGCCTCGCGCACGCTCTGTTCACCAGAAGCGGTGTAGAGAATGGGAATGCCCGTTTGTATCACCCGCCCCATCAGCCCCTGCTGGGCCGGTTGGGGGCGCTGGCCATACATCTGGCGCACCAGGGCCTCGTGCAGCGGGTCGGGGTGATGCACGGCTGCCATGTGAAGGTACGATTTGTCTTCTGAAAGGAGCCGCACCACACACAGGCCGCCAAACAGATCAGCGATGCGACGCACGGCCAGGTCAATCACGCCCTTGTAGTCGAGGGTGATGGCAGCCAGGGCCTGGGAAATCTCGGCCAGCACGGCGGCGCGGTTGGCCTGGTGGGTGAGCAGGGCTTCGTTGGTGCGTAGCTGCTGGTTGGCCGCAGCCAGGGCCATGGTGCGTTCGGCAACACGCACTTCCAGGTCGCTGTTGAGTTCGCGCAGAATTTCTTCCAGGCGCTTACGTTCGGTAATGTCGCGCACAACTGAGAGCATGGCTACGCGCTGGCCATGTTCTTCCAGGTAATCAACCCGCGACTCGACCGCAAGCTGTTCGCCGTTGCCACGCTGCACCTGGGCTTCAAAACGCTGGCCTGATCTGCCTTCGCGAAACACCACATGATAAGCGGCTATAGCCTGCGTGCGCTGTTCTTCGGGGAAGATACAAGCGAAATGTTGCCCCACCATAGCTTCTTTTGTTAGCCCATACAGCTGACAGTAGGCGTCGTTGACCATCTGCACCGTGCCCGCAGCATCGGAAAGCACCATAGCATCGGTGGCTTGCTCCCACACTGTTCGGAAGCGTCGTTCACTGGCTAATAAATCAAGTTGGGCCTGCACGCGGGCGGTCACATCCACCTGAATGCCAATAAAATGGCTGACAATGCCGGCAGCGTTGGCTATCGGGTTGATGGTCAGCTCGTTCCAGAAGGGCGTGCCGTCTTTGCGGTAGTTCAGCAGCACGGTGGTGATGGACACCTGGGACTCAAGCGCCGCGTGAATGCGTTTGACGGTGTCGGGATCGGTGCCGGGGCCTTGCAGATAGCGGCAGTTTTTGCCCACCGCTTCTTCCACGCTATAGCCGGTGAGGCGCGCAAAACCGGGGTTGGCAAAAATCAAGGGGTTGTCGGGCAGGGTGGCATCGCTAATGGTAACACCGACCGACAGGTTGGCAATGGCGGCAGCAAAGAGGCCCTGTTCGCCCAACGTGTGTCGCACCGTGGGGTCAACCGTGGGCGGCAGCGGCATAACTGGTGGGTTGGAGAGTTCTGCAGCCATAGTGTTGGTTTGGCGGCGCACGAAGCAATGTTAAGGAGGAATGACCATGGCTTCCCGTTGCGCCAACTTATTTACAAGTAAGTGTACCACAGCCTTAGGCCTTTGGTGATCGTTACCCTGCAATCTCTTTCTGGCCAATGATGTGGGTCAGTTGCACACGCACGAGGAGTTCGCCCGGCACGCCATTGCGTGTACCGTAGGCCTCGGCCAGGGCTGCACCCATGTAACGCCCGGCGATGCGGGTGGCCCAGTGGCGCACCTCTGCCAGCTCATCGCCCAGGTGGGCTTCGCCTTCTAGCAGCACAAAGGCAAAGGGTGGCGTCTCGTCGTCTACAGAGAGACTCACGCAGGGATTGTGCCGCATGTTGCGGGCCTTCACCGTGGTGTGCCATGTGGTGAAAAGCATGGTGTCGCCCTCAAGATCGAACCAGATCGGGGCCACATGGGGGCGGCCATCGGCCCGCACGGTGGCCAGGCTGGCGGTGCGGGGCCGTTCCAGCAGAAACTGACGGCATTCGTGCTCGGTCATCGCCTGCATCGCGGTTCCTCCAGTTGTTAGGGTTAGTTACAGAGCGCATAGAGAACCCAGAGTATAAGATATAGACGTGCTTATGTTGGTTCTGGTTTCTTTCTTCAACCCACCGCTTCATCGTACCACTGGCATGCAAAAACGGGAGTCGGCATTAGCCTGACTCCCGTTCTTATCCTGCATGCAAAACGACAGAGAAGCGCCACGTAGAAAGTGTATTTGCAGAAT
>JALONX010000112.1 GCA_025454695.1 Chloroflexaceae bacterium | reverse complement strand
TGGGGAACTTACTCCTCACCCGCGCTTTTGTTTGCGTGCTTTTCCCACAAAAGTTAAAATTCAGGCTATTAAAAAGGGGTAAAAGACAGTACTCATGGGGGATGGTTGGAGCGAGTACAATCGTATAAAATTTTTACATCTTTATAAGGCATCGTCCAATTTAGTTACATTGGAGAATGATGATGCGACAATTATGCCTCCGACTTATTGCTCTTGTTGTTTGTTTTGTTAGCCTCTTCGCTGTAACGGCCCACGCCGAGACCCCCGAGACTCCCGCAACTCCCGAAACCCCCGCCCTAGACGCTCCGCTCTTTGTTGCTGGTTCGCCCCAACTCACCGAAAGCATGGCCACCATTGATGAAACGGCCCCCGTTGAAACGGTGACGGTTGCGCTTGAACCGGCGCAGGTGCGCTCACGGGTGTTTCTGCCGACGATCCTCAAGGCCGCCACCACCCCGGCCCCCAGTTCCATCGAAACCCAGGTGGTGCAGCTAGTGAACCAGGAGCGTAGCCGCGCTGGTTGCCCGGCGCTCACCATCAACAGCAGCCTGATGAGTGCGGCCCAGGGCCACAGCCAGGACATGGCCACCAACAATTTTATGGCTCATACTGGCTCCAACGGCTCTTCCCCTTGGGATCGCATACGGGCGGCGGGCTACATCTACTCCCGCGCAGGCGAAAACGTGGCCGCAGGCTACGCTTCGGCCAATGCGGTGATGGAAGGATGGATGGGCAGCCCGGGCCACCGTGGCAATATCCTGAACTGCGAATTTCGCGAGATTGGGGTGGGCTACGCCACCAACACCCGCAGCGACTACGGCACCTACTGGACACAGAACTTCGGCACCCGCCGGTAGAAGCCGAGCCATTTTCACCGCGGGGGACGCTGAGCTTGCCCTGAGCTTGCCAAAGGGGACACGGAGCTTATAAAAAATCTCTGCGTTCTCCGCCTCCTCCGCGGTGAATGATGAGCGGCACCACCGCCACCACCGCCGCCGCTGCCAGGTACATCCCCACTAGCCCCCACCATTGCAGCACCAGGCCCAGCAGCCAGCTCCCCGCGCCAATGCCCATGTCGAAGCCCACGTAGAAGCCCGCCGTCGCCCGCCCCGGCTCGCCCGGCAGCAGCCGCGCATGGTGGGCCAGGAGGGCCGGGTGGAACAGACCGCCGCCGCTGGCGATGAGCAAGGTCGCGCCCAGCAGGGTCAGCAACGAATCCGCAAACGCCAGCAGCAGCAACCCGGCCACCATCAGCCCGGTGGCCAAGGTCAGCACCCGCGCCAGGCTCACCTGGTCGAGCCAGCTCCCACTGAGCAGGCGGGTAGCGATGATGCTCAACCCGTAGCATGTGTAGGCCAGGCCAGCATCTAGCCCGTCGCGCCGTTCGGCCAGCAGCGGCAGAAACTGGAAAAACGCCCCGAAGCCCAGCCCAAACAGCGCGGTTACAAACATCGGCAGCCAGAGCTGGCGCGGGAATTGCCAGAGCGCCCGCCACCCAAAAAGCCGGGGTTGCGTAAGGCCGGTACGGCCGGTGAACCAGGCCAGCCCACCCGTCAGCAGGGCCAGCCCGCCACTGAGGAAAAAGGCGGTTTCAAGGGGAGCCACCGTGAGCAGCGCCGATACGATGGCCGGTGTCATAGTGATGGCGACATTGGCGGCTGCGCCAAACAGGGCCAGGCGTTGGCCCCGCTGTTCCAGCGGCGTAAGCGCCACCACCAGCGCGGTGCCCGCCGTGGTGAAGGCGACGTAACCCACGGCTTGCAGCAGCCGCAGCCCGAACAGCAGGCGCACGTCCGTTGTAAGACTCACGCCGCATGCGCCGAGGGCCAGGGCCGCCGCACCCAACAGCAGCACCCGGCGCTGGCCCCAACGGTCGGCCAGTAGCCCGGAGAGCGGGCGGCCCAGCAGCGAGGCCACGCCAAAGGCCCCCAACACCAGGCCAATCTGCCAGTCGGGCAGGCCAATTGCTTCCAGGTAGCGGGGCAGTGGCACCAGCAGGGCATAGAACCCGGCGAAAAAAAGCAGCGTGGCGCTCCAGGCTAGCCAGTAGGTGTGCTGGGTTGAAGTGTTGGTCATTTTTGGAAATCTCTCGCAAAGGGGCAAAGTCCGCCAAGAGAGGTCTCTCACAAAGACACAAAGGCACCAAGTTTGTCAGAATGTGTTGCGTGCTGTTCCTTAGCGAGCTTTGCGCCTTTGCGAGAGCTATGTACGAGTTACGAGTATGCTTCTGATGCTTTGTGCCTTTGTGAGAGCTATTCACAACTCCAACGTCATAAACACGCTATTCGGGTCTTCCTGATAGCTCCCAAACGGCCCGCAAAAGCTAAAACCATGCGTCGCGTAGAGCTGGCGGGCAGGCTCGAAAAAGGCCATCGAGCCAGTTTCCAGGCTCAGGCGCTGGTAGCCCCGCCCCCGCGCCTCGGCGATGATGTGGCGCAGCATCAGCGAGGCCACCCCGCTGCGCCGCAACGAAGCAGCAGTGCGCATAGACTTCACTTCCGCATGCGCAGCGCTGAGTCGCTTGATTGCGCCGCAGCCAGCCAGCATGTCACCCTGCCACACCGTCCAGAAAGTGATCTCCGGCTTCCGTAAGCCTTCCAGGTCGAGGGCGTGTTTGCTTTCTGGCGGCGAAATGGCCCGCATATCTCTGATGTGTTCTTCCAAAAACGCCGCGATTTCCGGCCCGGTCAGGTCATCAATTTTGATCTGGAACGTCACAGCCGCACCTTTCGCACTCACCTGAATAGAAGTAAAGCAGGCTTCATCCGCAGATTATGCAGATGAATGAACACCCTTTCGTTATTGTCTGCGTCATCTACAAATAGTTCATACCAAAACTGGCCTGATCGTAATTATGTCATTCTGAGCGTAGCGAAGAATCTTGTGCGTGATGACGATACGACACGTCGCTTCGCTCAGGGTGACAACATGCACACTATTATCGAGACTTTAACATTAGATGTTTTATTCCTTTGCTACACAAGCCCGATGGCAACATCTGCGTTTGACTCTACAGCCAAACTATCTATACTTCAAGCTGATGAAGATTATCGCTTCTATCGAAAAAGCTGATGGATCTAGAACAATTGCGGAGCTTCGAGCGGATTGTGCGGACGGGCAGCTTTAGCCGGGCAGCCTGGGAGTTGGGCATTGCCCAGCCCACCATCAGCGCCCGTGTGCAAGCGTTGGAGCAAGCGGTGGGCGGGCCACTGTTTGTGCGGGGCGGACGCCGAGCAACCCTGACCGACCTGGGGGCGAGCTTTTTGCCCTACGCCCGCCGCGCCCTGGCCCTGCTGCACGAAGGGGTGGCAGCGGCCCAGCAGTCGCAAGCCGGGGAACGGGGCCGGGTCACGCTGGGGCTACTGGAGTCGCTGTCGGGGAGCTTTCTTGGCCCGGCGCTGGCCGACTACAGCGCCGCACAGCCGCATGTATCCATGCTGGTGCTGGCAGGGCGACACGAAGCAATGCTCGAAAATCTGCTTGATGGCGTGGTGGAACTGGCGTTAATCGCCTGGCCATGCCGCGAAGCCGTGGACATGCCCTTTGAGGTGCTGCTGACCTTGCGCGAGCCGGTGGTATGTGTGGTGGCCCGCAGCCATGGGCTAGCCCGCGTTGCCAGCGTGTCTGAGGAGGAACTGTTGCACGAGGCCCAGCCTTTTTTGCTGCTGCGCTGGTGGCAAACCACGCCCACCATCATTACCCAGCTTGCCGGGCGGGCCAGCCATGTGATTGATGTGCCGATGGACACCTCGCGCATGATGGTGGCGGGCGGCAAAGCGGTGGGCTTCTTCCCCTGGATGCAGGTAGCCGATGGCCTCGCCAGCGGCGAACTGGTGCAGCTGAAGATCAATGGGCTGGCACCGTTGCAGCGCGACAGCGCCCTGGTGCGGCTGCCCCGCGATCTACCGCTTTCGGCGGCGGCGCAACGCTTTGTGGCCACGCTACGCGAACGGGGGCAGCAGCTGGGGCTGGTGGTAGATTAGCGCCTTAACTTGCCGCTGCCAACCCAAGGAACACAAGGGCAAAAAAACCGACCGCCAGACAAAGGCCCACGGCATACAACCCGATTTGCAGGTAGCCCAGCACCAAACCAGCGATAGCCATGCCATCGCCACCAAGCTGGCCACCAGAGCGGCGGATTTCGGCTCGGGCCATGTGGCCGGTGACCACGGCCCCGATGGATAGCACCAGCACCGGAAACACCCACCCGACAATGCCTAGCACCATGCTGGTAATCGCCATGCTGCTATTCTGCGGCAGCATGGGAGCGTAGCCGTAGGGCTGCATGGGCTGGGGCGCTGGCGGAAAGGGCTGGTTCCACAGGCCCTGTTCCTTAGTTTCGGTTGGTGGCAGAGGCACCACAACCGGCGGCGTTGGCAGCACCGTGGTGCTGGTGTCGAGTGCGGTGCCACAGTTATAACAAAAGCGCGAGCCGTCATCGTTGCTTGCGCCACACCGAGGGCAGTTCATATAGATGCTCCTGAAGAGAATCGAGATTGCAGATTGACCGGAGACCGGAGACCGAAGCCACACAATTCATCCTTCGGCTGCGCTGTTTGTGTCCTTGTTGAATGACAGAGCAGCCGATTGCGGGTGTAACGAATTTTGATTGTTCTGAGATTAAACGCGGGAGAACTGCAAAATGTTGCAAATTCTTTTCTCTTCTCCGCGTCTCTGCGTCTCTGCGTTGCTGCCCGGTCAGTCTGCGCTTAGTTCGCGCACTTTTGCGCCAATGTCGGGCGCAGTCACCAATGCTTCGCCAACAAGAACGGCGTTCACCCCCGAATTTCGGAGCCGGGCCACATCTGCCGCCGTAAAGATGCCACTTTCGCTTACCAGCAGGGGCCGCTGCGGGCCGCCGGGCAGCATGGCCGCCAGGCGCTCGGTTGTTTCCAGCGTGGTGCTGAAGCTGTGCAGGTCGCGGTTGTTCACCCCGATGATGGGGGCTTCCGCCGCCAGTGCCCGCTCCATCTCCTCGGCAGTGTGAACCTCAACCAGCGCTTGCATGCCCAACTCATCGGTGAGATTGAGCAATTCCCGCAGCGTTGCATCGTCCAGAGCGGCCACAATCAGCAGCAGGGCGTCGGCTCCGTAAGCCCGCGCTTCGTAGACCTGGTAGGCGTCGAGGATAAAATCCTTGCGCAGCACCGGCACATGGCGCTCGCCAGCGGTCTGATCAAAAAGCGTGCGGATGCCCTGCATGTACTTCAAACTGCCCTGGAAGAAGCGCACGTCCGTCAGCACGGAAAGGGCAGCTGCGCCGTTGTCGCGGTAGGTGCGGGCCAGCGCCATGTGGTCGAAGGGGTCAATCAGCACGCCGCGACTGGGGGAAGCCTTTTTGACCTCGGCAATGAGCGAGACCGCCCCCGGCTTGCGCAGCGCGGCGGCAAAATCGCCGGGCGGCGGGGCCGCTGCGGCCCGGGGCTGCAACAGCGCCAGCGGCACCTTGATGCGCTGCCGTTCCACTTCTGTCCGTTTGTGGTTCAGAATTTTGGTAAGAATTGTTTCCATATCGAGTAATGAATAGTAAGGGTTAAGGGTTAAGGGTTAAGGGTTAGGGGTTAAGGGTTAAAGGTTAGGGGTTAAAGGTTAGGGGTTATGTCCATTGACTCCAATGATTATATCGTTAGTTGTATACACGGCACAGCTGACAAGTACAAGATAATTATTAGCTGTACTGTTTCACACGGTTAGCACATGGATCGTCGGGCTGAAGCCCTCGGCTCGTGCGAGCGAAGCCCGCCTGCGCTGGCTCGGATGCACGCATCTCGTGAAGCATTACAACTAGCATTGAATCCAGCGAAAATAACCCCTAACCCCTAACCCCTAATCTTGCCAGGGCGTCAATCCGGTCGAAGACCACGATTTCGTCGCCGGGGAGCAGTTGCGTTTCTAATGGTAATGGCAATAGTCGCACCCCGTTGCGCCGCACGGCAATCACCAGCATGCCGCTCTGGGTGCGCACCTGCGTGATGGTGCGGCCCGAAAACTGATCAACCGGCACCACGCTGCGGGTGATGGTCGCATACAGTTTATCACCAATATCCACCGCGTAGTCAACCTGGGGCAGCACGGTGGCAGCGGCCAGGGTGGGGGCCGCCAGGGCCGAGGCGCTGAAGGTGGTGTAGATGCCGAACAGCGTGGCCAGCCGCTCGGCCAGCAGGTCGCTAAACACTCGCAGCACCAGATGCACGTCGGCCCGCGTGCGTCGGGCGGCCAGGCCAATTTGCAAGTTGGTCAGGTCATGACTGATGACGGCGGCCACAGCGGTGGCCCGTTCCACACCAGCTTCAGCCAGCACCGCCGGGTCGCGGGCATCGCCAATGATCACCCGCACGCCGATTCGTCCCATCTCGTCCAACAGGCGCGGCTCGGTGTCAGCCTGGCAGATGACCACAATCTCGGGGCGAGGCTGGCTCTGCTGCAACACCCGCACCATGCGGGAGCCAATTTTGCCCAGCCCGCAGACGATGACGGTGGTGAAGCGCCGGGTTGGCCGTTGGGCAGGTACTGCTTCGAGAAATTCGAGTTTGTTGCCCGGCTGATTGCGACGACGCACCTGTTCAAGCGCGTCGAGAGCGCCGAGCAGCAGCACCACATCGCCACTTTCCAGCTTGCTCATAAAGCCAGTGGGCTGCTCGCGGCCTTTGGCGTCGCGGTGGCGCAACACCCGCACATGAAACGTTTCTTCCACCTGGAGACTGAACCCGGCGAGCTGACTGTTGGGCTGGATGATCACCTCAGCAATGGCCAGCAAACCATCGGGCAGCGGCAGCACATGCACTACCGCCCGACTCACGGCGGCAGCGGCCAGGGTGGGGGCCGCCAGGGCCGAGGAGCTGAAGGCGCTGTTGCGGCCCAACGCCCGTTCCAGATTGGTGTCCAGTTCCTGGTTGAAGATGCGCAGCACCACGTTGATGTCGGGGCGCAGGCGGCGGGCCGAAAGGGCGATTTCAACATTCAGTAGATCATCGTTGATACCCGCTATCAGCCCCCTGGCCCGCAGTGCGCCCGCCTGCCGCAGCGCTGTGGGTTCACGGGCGTCGCCAAGCACCACCGGCACCTTCAACCCCAACATGGTGGACAGAAATTCGGTTGACCAGTTCTTTTCGATCACCACCACCTCGTAGCCCGCTTCCAGCAGCTGGAGCGCCACGCGATAGCTCACCCGGCCCAGCCCGCAGACGATGACATGCTGGCGAAAGGTGCTAGCCAGGGCCACCTGCCAGGCCTCACGGCGACTACCTTTATCCAGCAGCAGCCGCCCAAAGTTCAGCACGCTTTGAAACACCAGCGCCAGGCCTAGCAGCGGGGTGATAAAAAAGAGCAGCACGCCGAGTGGGTCGTTTTGCGGCAGCGGCAGGCCGCTCTGCAACACCAGCATGCGAATCGTCTCATACACCGCCGCCACAAAGGTAAAGGGCGAAATACCGGAGTTGTCGTAGTCGTGATAAATGAATAGCAGATAGAGCGTGTTGACTGCCGAAAGCAAACTGAAGCCAAGCAGGGCCACCCACGACTCGCGCAGCAGTAGCCCTAGATCCCAGATGCTGGCCAGCACCACTCGCCACAGCGGATAGCCTCGCCGCCGCTTTCGCAGCCGTTCCAGGCGCAATTCGTCTTCAGAAGCGGTGGGAGTCATGCTAAGTGACGAGTGACAAGTTGCAAGTTGCGAGTTGCGAGTTGCGAGTTGCGAGTTGCGAGTGACAGGATGACAGGGTGACAGGGTGATACGGACTTGTACTGCGTACTGCGTAATCCGTAACTCTCGCCACGTTCTCTGGTCTTCCGTCAATCTGCAATCTGCGATCTGCAATCTGCAATCAAAAGCTTCTGCGTTTCTGGGCGGGTCAGGTGTTCTGGCTCGCCGCCACCATGCGCTGCATGCGGTCGAGGGCGCGGCCTGTGTCCAGGCTTTCGCGGGCCAGGCCCAGGCCTTCGGCCATAGCCGGGGCGGCGTTGCCCGCCACCAGGGCGGCAGCGGCATTGAGCAGCACCACATCGCGCTTCGGCCCTTGCTCGCTACCATCGAGAATGGCCCTGGCGATGGCGACGTTTTCGGCCACGTTGCCACCCCGCAGGCTCTCGCGGGGGGCCGCTTCCAGGCCCAATTCGCTGGCCTTCAGCGTAAAACGCCGTGGCTGCTGGCCTGCCCGCACCTCAAACAGCAGGTTCTCGCCGCTCAGGGTTAGCTCGTCGGTGCCGCCGTCGCCATGCACCACCAGCGCATGCACGGTGCCCAGGCGGCTGAGGGCGCGGGCCAGCTTTTCCGCGAGGGCGGCGCTGGCCACCCCAAGCACCTGGTGGCGGGCGTGGGCCGGGTTGGTGAGCGGGCCAAGCACGTTGAAGGCGGTGCGAATGCCAATGTCGCGGCGCACCGGCCCGGCGTAGCGCATGGCGGGGTGAAATTTGGGCGCAAACATAAAGCCAATCCTGGCTTCCCGCAGGCAGTGGGCCACACCATCGGCCTCCAGCTCGATGTTGACGCCCAGGCCCTCAAGCACATCGGCACTGCCGCAGGCGCTCGACATGGCCCGGTTGCCGTGTTTGGCCACCGTGAGTCCCGCGCCTGCTGCCACAAACGAGGCCACCGTGCTGATGTTAAAGGTCTGTGTGCCGTCGCCGCCGGTGCCACATGTGTCTACCAGCGGGCCGTCGAAGGAAACGGGCGTGGCTTTGGCCCGCATCACCTCGGCCATCCCGGCAATTTCGGCGTCCGTCTCGCCCTTCAGGTGCAGGGCCGTGAGAAAGGCGGCAATCTGGGCCGGGCTGGCCGTGCCACCCATAATTTCGTCCATCACGGCGGCGGCCTCTTCTTGCGCCAGGCTTTTGCCAGCCACCACCGCAATAATTGCATCGCGGATATTCACGCGGTTCGCTCCTCAGTTCATCATGCATTGGGAAGGGACTGGCGGTATTGTACCCGAAAATGGCGGCGCTAATGCGTACTGCGTGCTGCGTACTGCGTGCTGCGTACTGCGTAATTGGCGATGACTCCCAATGGAAACTTACGAATTACGTAGTACGCAGTACGAGTCCCATTTCACCATTTGAAAAACAGTGCCTTGACAGGGGCGATTAATTCTCCTATGATTTTTACATCAACATTAAGAAATATCAATTTTTTATCCTTACACGTCCTGAGCCAGCTTGCAGACTCAGCGACGCGAGGACGGCGTACTGGTTCTACCGTTTCACAGCGTTGTGAAGCGAACGAGGAGAGTTCCGATGACGACTCCCACCAGCACGAAAAATGACCTGATTGGCTCTGTCTCGCGCGCAATCACTATCCTTGATGTCCTCTCGACCAGGCCGCAAGGGCTGACGGTCAAGGCCATTAGCCTGGAAACTGGCCTCAACCTCAGCACCTGTTACCACCTCATTAATACGCTGGTTGCCCACCAGATGCTGGCGCAAGGGCCAGCGGCGCGTACCTTTGTGCTCGGCCCCAAAATTTCCGCTTTTCACATGGCCTTTGCCAACCATCATCGTCCGCCCGCCGACCTGAGCTGACTGGCATGGAAACAAGGAGGTTTGGAATGCCCGCAACCGTGAAAGAAACGACGACGGATCTTCGCGCCTTTGACCAGGAAACGGCCAGCGCCCTGCTGCACATTTGCCGCATGGCCTTTCCGCATCCCCGCATTGACGATGAATGCTACGAGCATGTGGTTAACCTGCTGGATGCCAAGGCCCTGGCCGACCCGCACCTGGCGACGCTGATTAAGGACAGTGTGCTGGTGCTGAACTACAACGCCGGGGGCAACTGGCAGCATCTGGATGACGCCGCCCGCCTGGCGACACTACGGGCCATCTCCCATACCACCTTTTTCCAGACGGTACGAAGCGAAATGGTAAACTCCTTCTACAGCAACCCGGCGGTGTGGCGCTCCCTGGGCTACGAAGGCCCTTCCAACGACAAGGGCGGCTACGACAACCGAGGCTTCAACGGCATCAGCTGGCTAAGGCCAGACGACCGCGTGCCGAACCCGGAACCAATGGAATAACGATTTTAGATTTGCGATTTTGGATTGCCAGAAACTCCTTGAAAAGACTATTACAAAGGCACAAAACCATAAAGAATTACAGATTAATGTGATTCTGCTTATGCTTTGCACGTTTGCGCCTTTGCGCCTTTGCGCGAGAGTCAACAGCAGCATGTTCCGACAGACGCGACGGCGTGTGTAACAAGTGGGGCCAGACTCACGACGTGAAGAACCTCTTCATCTCCGACGGCAGTCAGTTCACCACTGGCGCAGCGGAAAACCCCACGCTCACCATCGTCACGCTGGCCATCCGCCAGGCCGACTACATCGCGGCGCAGATGAACGAAGGGAATCTGTAGACCGAGGACGGAAGATCGGAGACCGAAGAACCGCCGACTCCAGGGGGAGGAGTCGGCGGTTTGTTGTTAATGACGAGCCGTAGTGCGGACTTCAGTCCGCGTGTTGAAGGGTGAGGGTAGACAATACGTCAGGTAGCCGTGCGATGTATCATGCCTTTGGATATTACACCACCGAATGAATTCGGCGTCTGGACGGGTAAAACACGCTGATGAGCTTTACGCATGAAAACGGGTAGACGCACGAGCCGTGGCCCGCAAGGGCGCGGCTTGGCGAGGCGAAGCCCGCCTGCGCGGGCGCTACCGGATGGAATGTTCAATCTTCATAAGCGTGTTGCTTATGGGTTTGTCTGCATGATGTTCTCAATCTTCATACGTACACTGGCAATAAAGTTTGTTGACCATAACCTCGATGTCATTCCGAACGGAGTGAGGAATCTGCAGTGCAGGGCAGTGAAGACCCCTCCCTGCGGTCGGGGTAACATGGCAATGCAATGCAAGAGAACGTCCTTTACAGACTAATACGTCCGCACTATGTTCATCTCTCCCGCAAATCACCCCGTGTAGCGCACCCGAAAAATCCGCCCGCTGAAGTCGTCGCTCACCAGCAGACTGCCGTCGGGCAGGATGAGCAGGCCGGTGGGGCGGCCCCATGCATCGCCGCCGATGACGAAGCCGCGCAGTAGCTCTTCGTGGCCCACCGGCTGGCCATTCTTGAAGCGCAGCCGCACCACGTTGTAGCCCACCCGCACACCGCCGGTCTGGTCACCCGCCGAGCCGTGAAAGGCGATCAGCGCGTCGCCCTGGTAGCTGGCGGGAAAGCCCACATGGTCGTAGAAGGCGACGCCCAGCGGTGCCCAGTGGGCTGGGAAGCTGTAGCGCGGCGCTTCCGAGTTGGCGCAACGGGCCGGGTCGTTAAACTCCGGGTTGGGCACCCGCTCACCGTAGCAGTAGGGCCAGCCGTAGTTTTTGCCCTGCTGGATCAGGTTCCACTCCTCCGGCGGCAGCTCCGGGCCGAGGTTGTTGCGGCCCATGTCCATGCCCCACAGCTCATTGGTGAAGGGGCGGAAGGCCATGCCCACGGTGTTGCGTAGCCC
>JALONX010000834.1 GCA_025454695.1 Chloroflexaceae bacterium | reverse complement strand
GGCGCAGAGGAAATAAAAACTTCTCTGCGCCTCTGTGCCTTTGCGTCGCTGCGTTGACAACAAGAGGTATGAATGGTGCTAAGACTGGCCTTCGACATCTACGGCACGCTGGTTGACCCACTGGCGCTGAGTCTGCACGTGCGCCCGTTGTTGGGCGAGCGGGCCAATGCATTCGCAGCCCTATGGCGGGAAAAGCAGCTGGAATATGCCTTCCGACGCGGCTTGATGGTTCGTTACGTCAACTTCGATATGTGTACCCAGCAGGCGCTGGCGTTTGCTGCCGCCAGTTTCGGACTCACACTCGCGGACGAGACGCAGGCCGAGTTGCTGAGCCGCTATCGCCAGCTGCCCGCCTTTGGCGATGTGGCGGCGGGGCTGGCGGCGCTGAAAAACCAGGGCCACATGCTAGTGGCTTTTTCCAATGGCGTAGCGGCGAGCGTGCGGGCATTGCTTGACCATGCCCAGGTGCTGAGTCTGCTGGATGACGTGGTGAGCGTAGATGAAATCCAACGTTTCAAGCCAGATCCAGCGGTGTACAAACATCTGGTGGCACGCACCGGGGGCGCGGCAGCGAGTACCTGGCTCATCTCCAGCAATGGCTGGGATGTGATCGGCGCGAAGGCTGTCGGGCTACAGGCGGCGTGGCTGCGCCGCGACCCGGCCCGCCCCTTCGACCCGTGGGAGTTTGCGCCCGACATGGTGGTGGCGAGCCTGGCGGAGTTGGCCGAGCGCATGGAGGCTCATACGTGACCAATATCGTTCGTGAGCCATGTGACGAGGGCGTGATGCACAGCAGCAACGCCGTGCGCCCGTGTGGGCCTGCTGCGGGCCGGTGGGTGCTGGTAGCCACCATCCTCGGTTCGAGCATGGCCTTTATTGATGGCAGCGTGGTGAATGTGGCCCTGCCCGCCCTACGGCAGGATTTGCAGGCGACGACGGCCCAGGTGCAATGGGTGGTTGAGTCCTACGCGCTGGTGCTGGCGGCGCTGATTTTGCTGGGCGGTTCGTTGGGCGACCACCTGGGGCGGCGGCGCAGTTTTGGGGTGGGCGTGGCCATTTTTGCTGTGGCCTCGGCCTGGTGCGGCATGGCCCCCGATGCCCCACAACTGGTGGCGGCGCGGGCGCTGCAAGGGTTGGGCGCGGCCCTGCTGGTGCCGGGGAGCCTGGCCCTCATTAGCGCCTCGTTCGCCGATGCGGAACGGGGCCGTGCGATTGGCACATGGTCGGCGGCTTCGGCCATCACCAGTGCGGTAGGGCCGGTGCTGGGCGGCTTTCTGGTGGAACAGGCTTCGTGGCGCTGGGTCTTTTTTATCAACCTGCCGCTGGCCCTGGTGGTGCTGGCGGTGCTCTGGTGGCGCGTGCCCGAGCAGCGCAGCCCCATGGCGGGCGAGCCGCTGGACTGGTGGGGGGCGCTGCTGGTGACGCTGGGGTTGGGTGGGCTGGTCTTCGGCCTGATCGAGGTACCCTACCTTGGCTTCAGCAACCCGCTGGTGTTTGGCCCGCTGCTCGGCGGGGTGCTGCTGCTGGGGCTGTTTCTGCTGGTGGAGGCCCGCAGCCAGCAGCCCATGCTGCCGCTGGCGCTGTTTCGTTCGCGCACCTTCAGTGGGGCTAATCTGCTGACACTGCTGCTCTACGCTGCCCTGGGCGGAGCGCTGTTTTTTGTGCCCTTCAACCTTATTCAGGTGCAGGGCTATGGCCCAACGGCTGCCGGGGCCGCGCTGCTGCCACTTATTCTCTGCCTGTCGCTGCTGTCGCGCTGGGCCGGTGGACTCACGGCCCGCTTTGGGGCCAAACTACCGCTGGTGGTTGGCCCGCTTGTGGCTGCGGTGGGCTTTGGGCTGTTTGCCCTGCCGGGTCTCGGCGGCAGCTACTGGGTGAGTGTGTTTCCGGCGGCGCTGGTGCTAGGCCTGGGCATGGCGGTCACGGTTGCGCCGCTCACCACCACCGTGATGGGCGCGGTGGATGAGCGCAACGCCGGGATTGCTTCTGGCATCAACAATGCGGCGGCACGGGTGGCCGGGCTGCTGGCAATCGCCATGTTTGGCCTGCTGATGGCGACCGTTTTCGGGGCAACCTTCCGGGCGCAATTGGCTAGCTTGAATCTCGCTCCCGATCTGGCCCAGAACCTCGCTGCCCAGAGCGCCCGTTGGGCGGGCATCGAACTGCCTGCCGGGCTGACGGATGCGGATCGAGCGGCGGTGGAAACCCTCATCGCCCAGGCCTTTCTGTCTGGCTACCGCCTGGTGATGCTGGTGGCCGCCGGGCTGGCCCTGGCTGGTGCGCTCAGCGCGGCGCTGCTGGTGGAAGGGAAAACACGATGAATCCTGGCCGAAAGTGATCAACTCGTTGCCCGTAGCGCACCACGCCAATCGCTCATCGCCACTCATCACGAAGCCTGCACTGCTCCTCGTAAGGCGCGGAAAGCACTTGTCGAAGGGGCAATCTGCAATCTTTCAGCCCCGGTCTTCGGTCTCCTGCCTGCCCTGAGGCATCGAAGGGTCTCCGGTCAGCGTCCATGTAATCCCCGTCACTAGCGGCCTGTATCTTGCTATGTTATAATAAAACCGACTGTTCGGTCTTTTTCCGAGCAGGGTTGTCGTTCCTAGAAAGACAACAACGAGGCCGTTATGAACCTTTTTTCGCTCTTCACCAACAAACGCCGTCAGCGTGCTAACAGCATTGTCACGAGCAAGGGCCGCAGGCTGCGCGTGCGACAGGCCACCCCTGGCGATACAGCCGCCCTTGTGAGTCTGCTGCAACGGCTTTCGCCCCGTTCGCGCTGGCTGCGCTTTGGGGCCGAGGCCAGCCCCAACGGGGTAGCCCTGGCCCAGCGTGAGGCCGCCCGTTTGACGGAGCCGAGCCACGCGCCCTGTGTATGGTTGGCGTTGGCAAACGACGGCGGCAGCGAGGTGGTGGTGGCCATTGCCGAACTGGCCCCTGCGCCCACCGTGCCCGCCTGTGCCGAAGTGGCGCTGCTGGTGCGCGACGACTACCAGGGCGACGGGGTCGGCACGGCGCTGGCCCGCCTGCTGGTGGAGCAGGCCCAGCAGCGGGGCATTCGCACCCTGCTGGCTGATGTGCGAAGCGCAAAC
>JALONX010000833.1 GCA_025454695.1 Chloroflexaceae bacterium | reverse complement strand
GTAGAATACATCTTCTACGCTCTTTTTGCATAGCTGTGCGACGAGCCAGGTTTAACGGCGGTAGTCGTCGAGCCAGTTCTGCACGTCTTTGAGGCGCTCGGCTTGCAGGTGGTAGCGGCGCTCGCGGCCAACGCGGTTTTCCGTCACCAGGCCCGCATCAAGCAGAATGCGCAGGTGCTGCGAAATGGCCGGGCGGCTGATGGAAAACGGGGCGGCCAACTGCTTCACCGGGCGATCACCAGCACGCAACAGGTCGAGGATTTTCCGGCGGGCGGGATGGGCAATGGCATGAAAAACGTCGGTGAAGGTGGTGGCCTGTGGTTCAGAAACAGTGTACGTCATGTGTTTTTCCTGTTCTAGATGACTGGATACAAACAAGGTGACTCGCGTGACATCACGGCTGTTGCACGGATAAGCTCAGATTGACGCATAGCATCTACGCGGTTGTGGCACTTCGCCTGAAAATACAGCAAACGATTGCCCGCTTGTGGCACGTTATTCCAGTGTGCCAGCTGCATTGTTCAAACAAAACGGGGTTTTTACCATGTAGTGTGCTCCTTCTGCAATACTGATAGCGTAGCCTGGAATATGCCGCAACGTGCGTGGTTAGGGCATGTACTCGTGGTCTTCCTCTCTAGCATATGATAGACGGATGACGATGTTGCCAGGATTGCACTGCTGAAGTTAGTAAACGTGGTAGTACATTGTTGGTTGCTACGCGGGTTAAACGAGTCGCAGATTGCGTTGACGAGGAATTGACGTAAACGCATTATATCACGAGCGTGCAAGTATGCAATGCCCTGTTGCCGTGTGCTACTACCCCGTTGGTGTCTGCCTGGGTTGGTGCGTGGTGCTTGCGGTTGAGCGGGCACGGTGCGAAGGCCAGGCGGTGCATAGCGGGAAAAACGCGAATGATGTTCAAGGGCGATACTGGAGGAAACACACCGTATAAAGCTTCGTGGTGAAGGCAGCTGGTTGGCAAAAACAGCGTTAGCGTCAGCGACGTGCAACATGTCTAGGGTGTTATGTAAGTTAGAACTACGAAAACAGGTTACATCAGAGTATACTTGCAAAACCCGGAAAAGGATAGACGCGTAACACCTTAATTTATCGTTTACGATACCGTAGTTTTTTTTGTGTCACCGTAGAGATTGCTACGGTGTGTTGGATAATACTAGAAGAGTGATAGTTGTTCTACCAGCAGTTGTGGGCGAGGAGCGAAGGCCTGGCGCAGCTGGGTGGCGTTGCGCCCAAAGAAGCGCCCGTCGAGGGTCACAAAATCCTGGGCGCGGCGGGCGGTGGCTCCCAGCGCTGCCAGGTGTGCCGGTTCGCGGAAGGGGTGCAGCCGCCGCAGCCGCAGAATGCGCCGCACGCTGAGCGGGCCAAGGCCGGGCACCCGCAGCAGCGTTTCTTCGCTGGCGGTGTTGAGTTCTACGGGGAAGCGTTCCGGGTGGGCCAGTGCCCAGGCAATCTTGGGGTCAACATGCAACGGCAGGTCGCCGCCGTCATCAAAGGGCAGTTCGTAGGTGCCAAAGCCGTAGTTGCGCACCAGCCAGTCGGCCTGCTGAATGCGCTGCACCCGAACCTGGGGCGTCGGTGCGGCTTCCTCCAGCGGCGTGCCCAGCACAGGCCGAAATGCCCCGAAATAGACTCGACGCAGGCCAAACTCGTTGTAGAGCCAGCTGCCCGTGCCCAGCAGGTCGCGGTCGCTTTCGCCCGCCGCGCCCACCACAAACTGGGTCGCCAGGCCCGAGCTGAGCAGCGGTGCGCCACTGTGGGCGGTGCTCTGCTGCCATTCCCGTGCCCAGCGCAGCCGCTCGATCAAGTCCACCTTCCAGTCGCGCTCGGGTGAAACGCGGGCCAGGTGTTCGGCACTCGGTGCTTCCAGGTTGAGACTCACACGGTTGGCCAGACGCGCCGCCCGTTCCACCCCATCCGGCCTGGTGCCGGGCAGCAGCTTCACATGGACGTAGCCCTCGAAGCCGTGGTGCGTCCGCAGCAGTTCCACCCCGTCGAGCATGCGGTCTACCGCCTGGTTGACGCCGCCCTCCACCGCGGTGGAGAGAAACAGCCCTTGCACGGCCCCGGCTTCATAGCGCGGCAGAAAGGCGCGGGCCAGTTCTTCGGGTTCCAGGCTGGCGCGGGGCGTGTCGTTGGCGGTGCGCAGCGGGCAGTAGGCGCAGTTCCAGGTGCAGGCGCTGCTCATCAGGGCGCGGAAGAGCGGCTTGGGGCGATTGTCGTTTGTGTCGTCGGCCTCGGCCCATGTGGCCCGCTGGGGCGTGTAGCGCTTGCCCTTCTGGCTGAAGGAGTTGCACAGATCGAAGCGGGCGGCATCGGTCAGCAGGTCGAGCTTGTCGTCAAGGTTCATGGTCGAATTGTAGCACAAATTTCCACATTTTATAGCTCTCACAAAGGCACAAAGACACAAAGATACGCACAAAACGTGAGTATGGAGTCCTTTGTGAGCTTTGTGGCTTTGTGAGCGTCTTTTCAGCTTACTTCTACGGGCAAGGCGGTGAGTCCGCGCACGGCGGCGGTCTCCTGCCATGTCAACTTGGTGCTGGCCAGGCGCAGGGTGGGGAAGCGCCGCAGCAGGGTACCAATGGCTACTTCGCCTTCGGTGCGCGCCAGGGCCGCCCCCAGGCAGTAGTGCGGGCCAAGGCCGAAGGTGACGGTTTTGCTGGTCGGGCGGGTCACATCCAGTGTGTCGGGGTTGTTGAAAAAGGTCGGGTCGCGCAGAGCTGAGCCAAACACAATCGCCACATGGTCGCCGGTGCGGAGCTGCTTGCCGCCCAGTTCCACCTCTTCCAGCGCATAGCGAAAGGTCATCTGCACCGAACTGTCGTAGCGCAGCAGTTCGTCCACCGCTTGTGGCAGCAGGGCCGGGGCGTCCCGCAGCAGCGCCGCCTGGTCGGGGTGGCGCAGCAGGGCCAGCATGCCATTGCCAATCTGGTGCATGGTTGGCTCGTAGCCTGCGAACAGTAGCATCACCACCGTGCCCAGCACCAGCTCCGGCGTGAGTCGTTCGCCGTTCTCCTCGGCGGCCAGCAGCGCGGTGATCAAATCGTCCTGGGGCTGGCGGCGACGTGCGGCG
>JALONX010000832.1 GCA_025454695.1 Chloroflexaceae bacterium | reverse complement strand
CTGCTCGGAGCCTACATCGGCGGCGCGGTGGCCAGCCGCTTCCAGTTCCGCTTGATGGGCGAGGTGGGGCAGCTGACCCTGGCCCGCCTGCGCACCGAGATTTTTACCACTATTCAGCGCCTTTCGCTGCGCTTTTTTGATCGGCAGCCCGCTGGCGATCTGATGTCGCGGCTGGTGAACGACACCGACGTGCTGAACCAGCTCTTCAGCCAGGGCCTGGTGCTGGTGGTGGGCAGCATCTTCGGGCTGGCAGGCATCATCATCGCCATGCTTGCGCTCGATTGGCGGCTGGCGCTGGCCAGTTTCACCGTCATTCCGGTCATGCTCTGGCTGACGGACTACTTCTCGAAGCGGGCCCGGCGGGCCTTCCGCAAAACCCGCGAGTCCATCGGCGACGTGTCGGCGGAGATTCAGGAAGACATTTCGGCGGTAAAGGTGGCCCAGGCTTTTAACCGCACCGAGGCCAACCAGGAGCGTTTCGAGCGCCGCAACGCCGCCAACCGCGACGCCAACGTCAGCGCGGTGGCCGTCACCTCGGCCTTTACCCCCGTGGTGGATGTGCTTTCAACCATTGCAACCGCGATTGTGGCCGGTTACGGCGGCTATCTGGCCCTGACCGGGCAGGTTTCGGTGGGCGTGGTGGTGGCTTTTCTCACCTACGTGCAGCAGTTCTTTCGGCCCATCCAGGCTATTTCGGCCTTCTACACCACCGCCCAGTCGGCCCTGGCTGCCGCCGAACGCATCTTCGGCCTGGTAGACACGAAACCCGACCTGGTTGACCGAACCCAGGCCCGCGAAATGCCACCGATCAGGGGCCGGGTGGTGTTTGACCATGTCTGTTTTAGCTATGGGGCAAGGCCAAAGGCTGAAGAACCAAGAACCAAGAACCAAGAACCGAGAATCGGCAAGGCGAACTCTGTATCTGATCTCAATGGCACCGATCAATCGTCAATCGTCAATCGTCAATCGTCAATCGTCAATCCCCACGTCGTGGCGATTGACGATGTTTCGCTGGTGGCCGAGCCGGGGCAGACGGTGGCGATTGTGGGGCCAACCGGCGCGGGCAAAACCACGCTGGTCAACCTGATTGGCCGTTTCTACGAGGTGAGCGAAGGCGCGGTGCTGATTGACGGCGTTGACGTGCGCGAGGTGACGCGGGCCAGTCTCCGACGGCAGATGGGCGTGGTGCTGCAAGACAGCTTCCTCTTCTCCGGCACCATCGCCGAGAACATTCGCTACGGCAAACTCGACGCGACGGACGACGAGGTGCAGGCCGCCGCCCGCGCCGCCCGCGCCGATGAGTTTATTAGCCGCTTGCCTGATGGCTATGCCACCCAACTCGGCGAGCGGGGCGGCACCCTAAGCCAGGGCCAGCGTCAGTTGCTGGGCATCGCCCGTGCCATTCTGGCCAATCCCCGCATCCTCATCCTGGATGAGGCGACGAGCAGCGTGGACACCCGCACCGAGCAACTGATTCAGGAGGCGCTGCGCACGCTGTTGAAGGGCCGCACCAGCTTCGTCATCGCTCACCGCCTTAGCACCATCCGCGACGCCGACCAGGTGCTGGTGATGCAAGCGGGCAAGGTGGTGGAGCGGGGCACCCACGACGAACTGCTGGCCCGCAACGGAGCCTACGCCGAACTCTACCGCCGCCAGTTCCGCGACGACGTGCCAATGGCGGCATGAGCCGGGAGACCGAAGACCGAAGACCGGAGCCGATCCGCGAAGGGCCGCGAAGAAACGCGAATATGTAGCACGCAATAGGCAGTACGCAGTACGCAACTGGTTCTCGGTTCTCGGTTCTCGGTTCTTTCTTAACCCGTTGTGCGCTATAATCTTCCCCTATGGCGACACAATCCTGGGAACAGACTGAACCACTAGCCCGCCGCTGGGGGTACACCCTGGCGGCGGAACTGCGTTTTGTATTTGCGGCCTTGAGCGCACCGCCGCTCTACATGGCGCTGGCGCTGCTGGTTCTGGCCCTGCTGCTCATCCCCCAGTTGCCCCTGCGCTACCGCATTGATGTGGGCCTGGGCGAGGGCTACGGCGGCGACCTGCCCATGCTCCAGGGCTTCAACACGCCGGAGCGGGACAGCCACGGCAGCTTCCGCTGGACGGCTGATGGGGCAAAGATTCACATGGTGGGGCTGGGCCAGCGCCCGTTGCGGGTGCAGCTCGATTTTTTTCCCATCAGCGACGAGGTGGTGCAGGCTGGCCCCAAAAGCCTCGATATTCTGGCCAACGGCCAGCCGCTTGTCACCCTGCCTGTGTTCAAAGCCGGTAGCCAGCAGAGCTTTGTGGTGCCGCCGCGCCTGCTCGCCAACGGCGACCTTACGCTCACCCTCCGCACCGAGACCTTCGCCCCGCCGGGCGACCCGCGCCGCCTCGGCACCCCGCTGGATCGCATCACGGTCACTGCGCTGAACAACGGCGGCTTTGTGGCCCCGGACTGGCATAGCCTCACCACATGGCTGCTGGCCCTGGCCATGGGCTGGCTGGTTCTCTGCCGCGCAGTGGGGCAGACCGGAGACCGGAGACCGGAGACCGGAGACCGGAGACGGGAATCGATCCGCAAAGGACGCAAAGCCTGCCCTGAGCTTGTCGAAGGGGAACGCGAAGGTGAGACCCAGTACGCAGTATGCAGTACACAGTACGCAGTTCTCGGTGCGAAGGGTTCTTGGTTCCTGGTTCTTGGCTCTTGTCTTATCGCCCTCGCAGCCACGCTCGACCCGTTACGCTGGGCGGCTGGGGCGCAGGCGGCGCTGCTGGCGCTGGCCTGGGGCTATGGGCTGGCACTGCTGCTGCACTGGCTCCTGCCGGGGCTGGCGGCGCGGCTAGCGGTGCCGCTGAGCGGGCGGGCGCTGGGCGTGCTCGCGCTGATCTGCGTGGGGGCCTTTGCCATGCGCTATGGCGGGCGGCTCTACCCTGAGTCTATGCCGGGCGACATTGGCTTTCACACCAACCGTTTTGGGGAATTGGTGCGAGGGCTGGTGCATATCCTCTCGCGCAACCGTGGCGTAGATTTCCCCTACCCGCCGGGGCCATACCTGCTGCTGGCCCCCGTCACGCTGCTGGGGGTCAGCATCCCAACCCTGCTCCAGTTC
>JALONX010000111.1 GCA_025454695.1 Chloroflexaceae bacterium | reverse complement strand
AGCAGTTCGTGCAACTGCTGGCTGGTGAAGGGCAAAACGGGCGTAAACAGCGTTTTCAGATTGTCTACGCAGCGCAGCGCCACATACAGCACGGTAGCAGCCCGCTGGCGGTCGGTTTTAATCACCTTCCACGGCTCCTGTTCGCTCAGGTAGACGTTGACCTGAGCGGCGAGGCGCATCACCTCGGCCAGGGCCTGCTTAAAGCGGGCGGCGTCCAGCAACTCGCCCACGCTGGCGAAACCGGCCTCCACTTCTGCCAGCAACGCCGTGTCGGTAGGGCCAAGCTCGCCCGGCTGGGGCACCGCGCCAAAGTTGCGGTACACATTGGTCAGCGTGCGGTTCACCAGGTTGCCCCAGGTGGCCACCAGTTCATCGTTGTTGCGGCGCACAAACTCGGCCCATGTAAAATCGGTGTCCTGGCTTTCCGGCCCGGCACTGGTGAGGAAATAGCGCAGCGGGTCGGGGTCATAGCGGCTCAAAAACTCGTTGACGTAGATCACAATGCCCCGGCTGCTGCTGAACTTCTTGCCCTCCATGGTCAGAAACTCGCTGCTGACCACGTTGTAGGGCAGTTCCAGCTTCGGATTATCGGCGTTGCCGCCAATGGTGCCGCCATTGCCGTAGCCCAGCAGCATGGCAGGCCAGATCACGGTGTGAAAGACGATGTTGTCTTTGCCCATGAAGTAGAAGTGCTTCGACTGGTCATTCTGCCACCACTCCCGCCAGGCCTCCGGCGTGCCCCGGTTGTGCGCCCACTCCACGCTGGCCGAAAGGTAGCCAATCACGGCGTCGAACCAGACGTAGATTTTTTTGTCGTCCCGCCCGGCATACTCCGGCAACGGGATGGGAACGCCCCAATCCAGGTCGCGGGTGATGGCGCGGGGCTTCAGCTCCTTGAGGAAGTTGAGCGAGAAGTTGCGCACATTGGGCCGCCAGTGAGCCTGCCCTTCAATCCATGTGGAGAGTTGCTCGGCAAAAGCGGGCAGGTCGAGAAAAAAGTGTTCCGTCTCCTTAAACACTGGCGGCTGGCCATCAATCTTCGAGCGCGGATTGATCAGGTCAGTTGGATCAAGCTGGTTGCCGCAGTTATCGCACTGGTCGCCGCGAGCCTCGCCATAGCCGCAGATGGGGCAGGTGCCCTCAACATAGCGGTCGGGCAGGGTGCGGCCTGTAGTGGCCGAAAAAGCCCCCAGCGTCTCCTTGCGCACAATGTAGCCCTTGCTGTAGAGCGTGGCGAACAGGTCTTGCGTCACATGGTAGTGGTTCGCCGTGGTCGTGCGGGTGAAGGTGTCGTAGCTCAAGCCCAGGTTGAAGAGATCATCGCCGATGACCTGGTTGTAGCGGTCGGCAATGTCGCGGGGCGTGAGTCCTTCTTTGTCGGCCACCAGGGTGATGGGAGTGCCATGTTCGTCCGTCCCGCTGATCATCAGCACATGGTTGCCCCGCAAGCGCTGGTAGCGGGCAAAAATATCGGACGGCACCCCAAAACCGGCAACGTGGCCAATATGGCGCGGGCCGTTGGCATAGGGCCAGGCCACCGCCACCAGAATATGTTCAGGCATAATAACTCCTCGATCAAAAGTATGCATTAGGAAGTATGAAGTATGAAGATCAACGACATGTTGCAATGGCACCGCACCATAGCGCAGTGCAGTGTCATGCATCATACTTCATCTTATTGTTTGCGGCTACCGATGGCAGTACAATGACATGATGAAACGGCACCGCAATGCAGTGCAATTCTTACATCATACATCATACTTCATAATTCTCAGGAAGCGGGAGCTTAGTGAAATAGCGGCGGGGCCGCCATAAAACCACGGGTGGTGAGGAGCAGGCCCACCCAATGCCAGGGGAGCGCAGGGAGTTGCGCCTGGCGTGAGTCTCGCTGTGCAGGTTGTGAGAATCGTTGTACCATCGCAGGTAATAGTATAGTAACAACCAGCCGTTACAATAGAGTATACCACAGCCTGGCACCTGTGTATCCACCGCAAGGCGGAAAAACAGGTTACACTTCATGCGCCTTCTGGCGCTTGCTGGGCTTGCAAAGCACGCGGCCTTGTCATATGATAGGGCGCAAAAGAAATTGTCATTTGTCCGGACGGAAAGGAACCCCGCCCAAGCCATGGATGCACTGCTGAACAGCCTCACACAACCCGTTGCCATCACCCTCATCGTCCTTGCCCTGGTGGTTCTGGTGGCTGCCGTTCTTATTGCCCGCCGCCGCGCACGCAACCAGAAGACGCCTGACGATATGGCCCCACTCAGCGTGAGCGGCCCGGTTGATTACACCGCTGAAGATGTCGAAGTCGAACCGACGACATGGCAGGAGCGCTTCGCCCGCCTGTCGCTGGCCGGGAAGATTCTGCTCATTCTAGTGCCGCTGCTGCTGATTTTCTTTGGTAGCGTGCTAGTGCTGGCCTTGCAGCCAACCCCTTCGCCAGTGGCCATCCCAACAGCTGTGCCGCTAACGATGACTATTCGCAGCGCAGCGCTTTCAAATGCCCAGACAATCCGTATTGTGGCCGACACTTCGCTGCCCAATGACACCGAGGTGCGGGGGGCGCTCTTCGCCAACGGGTCGCCCTTCCCCTGGTTTGACGAAGAACTGGCCACAGGTCGGGTGCGCAACGGCGAGGTTGAAGTGTCGTTGCGGCGGCGGCCAGAAGCCCCAGGTGCCAGCTCCACGGTGAGTTACACGGTGGAACTGCGGGGCGAAGCCGATGGCCAGCCCATCACCGGCCAGGCCCCGGTGGTGATTCCCGAACTCTACGCCCGCGACTTTTTTGGGGGCGAAGTTGCAGCAGCGCCCACGGCTACGCCCGTGCCCACCACCCCGCCTGCCACGCCCGCGCCCACGGCCACGCCCGCGCCTACGGCAGTGCCGCTGCCTCCTGGTTCGCCTGGTGTTGTGGCACAAACGGGCAATCTGCGGCGCGACCCGCTCGTCACCGACAATGTGGTTGGGGCGATCAACGCTGGCGAGACCCTTGCTATTCTTGGCCGTACACCCAACGCCGAATGGTATCGAGTGCGCAACATTCGTAACGAAGAGGGCTGGGTGAATGTGGCGCTGGTCACGGTTGAGCCAGGCGTGGCAGCTCAAATTCAGGCCGATACGGTGGTGACGGTGTTTGTGGCCGGCACCATTCACAACCAGGCCAGTGCCGACAGTGATGTCGTGGGCCAGACCATCGTGAACGACGTGGTCTACCTGACGCAAAAAACCAGCGCAGGCGACTGGTATCAAATCCGCGATGTGCGCGGGGTAGAAGGCTGGGTTCCGGCGCGGCTGCTCGGCATCCCCGACGACATCGCCGCCCGCGTGCCCACGGCATAACACAGTTTAGCTCTCACAAAGGCACAAAGGCACGAAGGACTCGCGGTTGTACGTTCTTCTACACTCCTTTGCGGGCTGCTCAGAGTGATGTACTCTTGTTGTCTCGCGCAAAGCCGCAAAAGATTTATGTCTACTAGTCTGTCAACAACGTTTGTGTGTATGCACAAAGTAACACGCTTCAGCGTGTTTTGGTCTTCCAGACGCCGAATTCATTCGGTGGTTGAAACTACACATTCTTATGCATTCCTCCTTTGCGAACTTTGCGGCTTTGCGAAAGCATTTCTGTTTTCTTGGCGTGCTCTGCGTGCTCGGCGGTGAATGGAATGAGTCCTTCTGCGCAGAATCAGTTTGAACACATGGTGGGGCAGCCGGTGCAGCGGCTGCCTCTGGTGTTTGTTGACCTGGAAACAACCGGGTTGTTCCCAGGCCAGGGCCACCGCGTGTGCGAGGTGGGGCTGCTGCGGGTGGAACATACCCACGAAACCAGCTTTAGCAGCCTGGTGCAGCCAGAGCGAGAGCTAGAAAGCCGCGCTGCCGCTATCAACGGGATTACGCCAGAGATGCTGACCAATGCGCCCCGCTTCGCCGCCGTGGCCAACGAGGTGCTGGCGCTGCTCAGGGGCGGCGTGCTGGTGGCCCACAATGCCCCCTTCGACGTGGGGTTTCTCGAAGCCGAACTGCGCTACCTGGGCCTGCCGCCGCCCGCCATGCCCGTGCTCGACACACTGGTGCTGGCCCGGCGGCTCTTGCAACGGCCCTCCTACAGCCTGCGGGCATTGTCGGCTGAGTTCGGGTTGCACCCGCCGACTCACCGTGCCATGGCCGATGTGCTGGCGTTGCGGGGCCTCTTCGCGCAGTTGCTGGCGCTGCTGGCCGCCCGGCAAATCGAGAATCTTAGCGATGTGCTGCGTTTTCAGCGCGGTTTGCTGCCGGGCCAGCCCGAGCCGGAAGGGCCGCCACTGATCAACCAGGCCATTCTCGAAGGGCGGCTGCTGCGGATTGTCTACCTTTCGCGCAGCAGCCCTGTACCGCTGGAGCGGGTTATCCGGCCCTACGAGCTAACTGCGGAGAGCAGCGGCATCTACTTGCGGGCCTTCTGCTACCTCCGCAACGACATTCGCTCCTTTGCACTGACGAAGATTGAGTTGATAGAGTTGGTTGGGGCATGATTACAACTGCGTACTGCGTAGTCCGTACTGCGTATTGTGGACTACCTTCGCGCTCTTCGCGTCCTTCGCGGATCGGCTTCGATCACTGCGTCTTCCGCTGAAAGAAGCGAATTTCCTCATCAAGCAGCCCGCTGAGGTAGGCGAGTTGGGCGGGCAGGTCAGGCAGTTCGAGCAACTGCTGCCGCTCCGCCAGCCGCCGCCGGGCCAGCAGCGCCAGCCCCAACATGTAGACGAGCCGCTGCGGGTCGCTTTCTTCTTCAATCTCCTGTGCCAACTCCTGGTTCACCGTGGGAATGAGACCGAGCAACTCCCGCCCTTGTGTCTGCACCTGGGCCAGCAGCGCTTCATCTATTGCGGTTGCTGAAGCCTCAGGCAGCAGGCGCACGTGTCCCCGCAACCCCACCGCGCCTTGCATGAAGGACTCAATCATGCAGCGTTGCAACCCCTCCACCGCCAGGCGCAATGTGCCATCGGGCAAACGCAGCAACCGATGCACCAGGGCCACCGTTCCCACATGGTAACAATCGGCGGCCTCCGGCTGCTCGGGGCGACGCTGCTCGGCCCGCAGCGCCACCACCGCCAGCATGTGCCCGCCACCCGCCACTGCAACCGCTGGAGCCGCCCCCTCCAACAGCCGGAGCGTGGCAGGCTGGCTCACCGCCAGCGGCACCACCGTCTGGGGGTAAATTACCGTGCCGAAGAGCGGCAGTATGTCGAGTTCATTGGGAACAGAAATCATTTTGGATTTTAGATTTTAGATTTTGGATTGACCGAAGACCGGAGACCGCAGACCAGGGACGCCCGATCACAGGAAATCCGCGAAGGACGCTAAGATGTTACGCAGTTCGCAGTTCGCAGTTCGCAGTTCGCAGTTGTCACGTTTCTCAACTCTCAACTCTCAACTCTCAACTCCTCACCACCCACACACAAAACGATGGTGCAGGCTGCCTAGCAGCGTCACCGGCGAGAAACCAGGATCACCCCGCATGGGTGGTGTTTCAATGTCCCGCCGCCCTTCTTGCAGAGTGATGCGCAGAAAGCCCAGCAATTCGTTCCAGGCCTCCTGCTGCACTCCACCCTGGCGAATCTCCTCGATACTCTTGACGAAGGCGTGGGGCTGGTTGGGGTAGGTGTTGAAACGGGTCGGCACGCCCGCCTGCCGCAGGTTGGCTTCCAGCGTTTGCACCTCGGCCAGCGGGATGGAGGTGTCGGCCTCGCCGAAGATACCCAGGGTTGGTGGCATGCGCCCGAGTTGCTCCGGCGTCGTCTCAGCCATACCATAAAAAATCGCCGTTGCCGCCACCGCCGGGTTGTGGATGCTGTAGCGCAGCGAGGTGCGCCCGCCGTAACAGAAGCCCATCACGCCGATGCGGTCGGCCCGCACATCGGGCTGAGCCGCCAGCCAGGTAAACACCGCGTCCAGATCGCTGTTCACCTGCTCGGGTGGCGTGGTGGAGACCTGGTAGATGGCGCGGGGAATCCAGCCGGTGGTGCTGCCACGAAAGGTGTCGGGCGCAACCACGACATAGCCCTCATCAGCCAGGGCCTGCGCTTTGCCCACAATCTCGGCGTTTAGCCCCCACCATTCATGCACCATCACCACCGCCGGGTGGGGGCCAGGCGTGCTGGGCCGAGCCACAAAGGCCCGCACTTCGGGGCCGTTGGGGTTAGCAATGTTGGTGTTCACCAGCGGGTCAAGTCGCCCCCGCCCGATCAGCGCATCAGCCGGAATGGAAAGCAGCAGCAGCAGCACTAGCCCAACGACGATCCCAACCAGCCAGAGCAAAAGACGGAGCAATACGCGCATGGGAGTTACGAGTTACGAATTACGAGTTACGAGTTACGGAATTGCAAAGGAAATGAAGGGAGTACGGGAAATTATCCTGAGCATCAGGTCGTCATTTTCTTTATATCTCTTATTTCCCGTATTTCCCGTATTTCCCTGTTGTTACACATCACGCATTACGCAGTACGTAGTACGCAGTAGCTCACAGGTGTACAATCCCTCAGTTCCCTGGTACGATTATAACAGAGTGACAACGAACAACCAATCTCCAATCTCTCATCTGCAATCTGCAATCTGCAATCAAAAAGGGGCAAACTGTGCGCGTAGCGTTATTGGGAACCGGGATTATTGGCAGCGGTATGGGTGCAAGCCTGCTGCGTAAGGGCCACCAGCTGATGGTATGGAACCGCACGCCAGCGAAGGCCGACGGACTGGTGCAGCAGGGGGCAACATGGGCTGGGTCGCCCGCTGCTGCCGCTGCCAGCGCCGAGGTGATCATCGCCTCGCTGGGCGACGACGAAGCCTCGAAGGCGGTGTGGTTGGGCAAGGCGGGCGCGTTGAGCGGGGCGCAGCCAGGAGCCATTGCGGTGGACACCAGCACCCTCACGCCCGCATGGGTGCGCGAGCTGGCCGGAGTTGCTGGCAAGCAGGAGGTGGCCTTTCTCGATGCGCCGGTGACGGGCAGCAAAGACGCGGCAGCATCGGGCGATCTGGTGTTGTTTATCGGCGGCGAGAGCAGCGTGATCGAACGGGCACACCCGGCCCTGGCGGCAATCAGCCGTCGCCAACTGCACTTTGGGCCGGTGGGCAGCGGGGCCGTGTTTAAGCTGGTGAACAACCTGATGAGCGGCGTGCATGCGCTGGCCCTGGCCGAAAGCCTGATGCTGGCCGAGGCGGCGGGACTGGACATGCAGCAGGTGGTGGCCACGCTGATCAACGGGGGCAATGGCTCGCCCCTGGTGAAGGGCAAAGCCGCCCGCATTGCCAACCACGACTACGACGACACTCACTTTGCCCTGCAATGGATGCGCAAAGACATCAGCTATGTATTGCGGCTGGGCGAGGAACTAGGCGTGGCCCTGCCCACCAGCGCCGCCGCCCGCGAAGCCTACCAGCTGGCGCTCAACGCCGGGCGGGGCAGCCAGGACTTCTGCGCCGTGGCCGAGGTGCTGCGGCGGCGGGAGGATTGAGCAATGCGCTGCGGAGGGCGCGGAGCAGGTGTTACCGCGGAGGGCGCAGCGGTTTAGGGAAGGCGGTTTTCGATAAAAACAACGCCAACCCAAGGTGTAGGGGCGCGGTCTACGACCCGCCCCCAGTGACACGCAATGCCCACCGTGCGGTTCACCGCCACCGGAGGGTGCGTTCGTTGCTATAATGGAGGCAACATGATGAAACGGAGGTGTTGTATGCCAATTACCCTTGGCCAGGTGCAGGAGCTGGCCGAACAGCTTCCCCTTGACGAGCAGGCCCGCCTCATCGCCCATGTGTCGGAACGGCTGGCCCGCTCCATTCCTACCAACGCAACAGTGTCTTCGCCACATAGCGATGCCTGGCAGAAGCTGCTTGCCTTTCGGTCAGATATGGAAGCGTTAGGGGCGGCGGCACCCGACTTTGCGGCCCAACTTGAGGCCGACAGAACAAGCCGCCAGGCAAGTCTCGAAGGGAACGTGCGTGTACACCCTTGATGCCAGTGTCTGGATGCGCGAAGTAATGCCTGGCGATCCAGCGTATGCTACCTGCCATGCACTTCTTGAAGCTATCCAAACCAGAAACATTGAACTGTACGAACCCTGGTTGCTGCTGGCAGAAGTCAGCGGGCCAGTGAGTCGATTGCTGCGTGATCCAATGCGCGGGCGACTCTATGCCGACATTGTGCGTACCTTTCCAAACAGCCAATTTGTTGCCCTGGACGAGGTACTTGGCCGCGAAGCAGCGGAACTTGCTGCTGATCGGGCCTTACGTGGGGCAGATGCCGTCTATGCGGTGATTGCCCGTCGCTATGGTTGCACCCTGGTGAGCCTCGATAACGAACACCACCAACGCTTACACGGCATTGTTCCCGTGATGACCCCAACAGCAGCCCTGGCCGAATTGATAGCGGCACACCCCGACCAGCAGTAAACAGCGTTCGATCGCTGATGTCTGCCCACCATGCACCCGACGATGATGCAACGACGTAGGGACATAATCTCTGAACCGCAGTGTATTCCACGCAATGCGACGAGGGCGGGTCAGAGACTAAGCCCCTACCACACGGACGGCATCGAACGGCATTGTACTGCGCCACGACACTCAGCAATATACCATCACGGTTGTACAGGCGGATTGGCATAACCGCCCGCAACGAAATGCAACGCCCCGCCGCTGTGTAGGGGCGAACCTGGTGTTCGCCCGCGCTGAGACCCCTGCACCTCCGCCCCCAATCCGCCTCGTAGGACGAGCGTAGTTCGCTTGAAGCGAATTGCTAGATCGTCAGCCATAGAAATTTATTTCAGGTTAATAATATTTTATCATTAACCATTAAAACGCACGCCGCCAGTAACGCGAAGCCGGACAGGAAACGCAATCGGACAGAAACGCAGAGACATAGCGGCACAGAGACGTAGCGCAGTAAGACGTGAAACGTAAAGCGTGAGAACCGAGAACCGTCCGCAGTTCGGGCTAAATTGCCTGATGCGAACTGCCAACTGCCAACTGGCCCCGGTCTCCGGTCTCCCGTCCCCGGTCAGTGCGTAACGATGCTTGTGGGGCAGCGCAACCGCATGAAACGCAGAGGCGCAGTCGGACTGAAACGCAGAGGCGCAGAGACGCTGGGGCGTAACTCGTAACTCGTAACTCGTAACTCGTAACTCCCGTAGGCTATGGTACAATGCCCTCCCACATGCAAAAAAGGAGCGCGTTATGGCTGACCCACGGGTAGAGAAACTGGCCCAGGTGCTGGTACACTTTTCATTGAAGCTGAAGAAGGGCGAACTCTTTCGCATCAGCGGCAGCGCGGTGGCTGCGCCGCTCATCCGCGCCTTGTACCGTGAGGCGCTACTGGCCGGGGCAAACCCTTTCACCCGCATTTCGCTCGACGGGCTGGACGAGCTAACCTTTAAGTATGCCAGCGACGAGCAGCTGACCTACATCTCGCCACTGGTGCAACAGGAAGCCGAACTGATCGACTCGACCATTTCAATTATTGCCGACGAAAATACCAAAGCCCTCAGTGGGGCCGACCCGGCCCGCGTGGCAAAGGCCCGCAACGCCCGCCGCGAGCTACAGCAGCGGGTGATGCAACGGGCCGCCGAAAATAAGCTCAACTGGTGCGTCACGCTGTTTCCCACCAACGCCAATGCTCAAGACGCCGACATGTCGCTCAGCGACTACGAAGACTTTGTCTATGGCGCGGGCCTGCTGAACGAGGCCGACCCCGTGGCGGCCTGGCAGCAGGTGGAGCGCGAGCAGCAGCGCATCGCCGATTTCCTGGCCACCCGCGACACCATCCGTCTCCTCGGCCCCGGCACCGACCTGACCTATCGCGTCGGCGGGCGCACATGGATCAATGCAGCGGGCGACAAAAATTTTCCCGACGGGGAAGTTTTCACCGGGCCGCTTGAGGACAGCGCCAATGGCGAAATTACCTACAGCTTCCCGGCGGTCTACAGCGGGCGCGAGGTGGAAGGAGTACGCCTGGTGTTTAAGGAGGGCAAGGCGGTGGAGGCAACCGCGGCCAAGGGCCAGGAGCTGCTGCTCTCACTGCTGGATATGGACAAGGGCGCACGCTACCTGGGCGAAGTGGCCTTTGGCCTGAACTACGGCATCCAGCGCTTCAGCCGCAACATCCTGTTCGATGAGAAGATCGGCGGGACGGTACACCTGGCGGTGGGCGCAAGCTACCCCGAAACTGGCGGCACCAATGAGTCCGCACTGCACTGGGACATGATCTGCGACATGCGCCAGGACAGCGAAGTCTACGCCGATGGGGAGTTGGTGTATAAGAATGGACGATTTATCATTTGAGACAAGCCACGCTGACGTTACAAACTATAACAAACGTAGTGCGGACTTTAGTCCGTGTCGTTGCTTACACAGGCGCAACACGGACTAAAGTCCGCACTACAACATTACGTAAACTCCTTCACTCCAACATCCTCGCGGAAGGTGCGCCCATTAAAGTGAATGCGGTTGGCGTTGGCCAGGGCGCGGCTGCGGGTCTCGGCCAGGCTTGCGCCACGGGCCACCACCGTTAGCACATGGCCGCCGGTGGTGCTGATGCCGCCCGTGCCATGGCCTACACCACTGCCCATCACCAGCGTTTGCAGCAGGCCAGGGCCACGTTTCACCGCTGGCGTGTAGCGCAGGCCCGCCGGGTTCGTCGTCTGGTGGTGAAACACCAGCACGCCCTCATCAAGATCACCTAGCCCGGTGATGGGGCCGCCATAGGCCGCATGGTGCGGGTAGCCCTGGGCTACCAGGGTCAAGCCCACCGTCGCCTCGTTGAGCCAGTCAATCGGCTGCACCCGGTCGAGGCGGCGGGCAATGGCGGCCTGCACCAGCGGCACAAGGTCGTCGCGCAGGCGCGGCAGCACCACTTGCGCCTCCATGTCGTGGAGCGAACAGCGCAATGCGGTGATAAACGGCCCGCGCTCGGTGATGATGCAGTCCATGCCCAAAAAGCCCCAGTACGGCAGGCCATCCTGAGCCAGGGCGGCCACTAACGGCTGCATAAGCCTGGTCTGCATGTACTCCGTGAGTTTCGTGGCATAGGTCGAAACACTGGTGTGGGCGCCCATGCCCGGCGCACGCACGCTGCCCTCACTTGCGTCCAGCCGGTCGTAGAGCCGTAGTGGCAGCAGCGGCAGCGAGGTGGTGCCATCGGTCAGGGCGGAAAAAGCCACCCGCACCCCCGGCAAAAAGGCCTCGATCACCACACCTTCGCTGCCGATAAAAAACTGCCGCAACGCTTCCAGCGCCGCATAACGGTCATCAAAAATGCCGTCGCCGCCCTCAAGCTGGTCAGCTTTAATCACCACCGGCAAGGGCTGGGCAGCCAGATACTTCTCCGCCGTCGCCAGGTCGGTGAAGGTGCGCCCTGGGGCGGTGGGCAAGCCATGGCGCAGCAGAAATTCCTTGGCAAAGCAGCGGCTCTGTTCCAGCCTGGTGGAACGTTGCGACGGCCCACACACGCCCACATGCATGGAAACCACTTCATCCACCAGCCCG
>JALONX010000831.1 GCA_025454695.1 Chloroflexaceae bacterium | reverse complement strand
ACGCCCAGCTGGTGCGCCCCAAACAGACCCTGCCGCTGAAAATCACCCGCCTCACCGGTATCACGCCGGAGTCGTTGGCCGATGCGCCCCGCTTTAATGAGATTGGTGCAAAGCTGGCGGGCTTTATCAAAAGCTATCCGCTGGTGGGCCACTCGGTGGGGTTTGATGTGGGCATGCTGCGTGCTCAGGGCATGAATTTTAACCAGCCCGCCTACGACACCTTCGACATGGCCACGCTGCTGTTGCCCCAGGCGTCCGTCTACAAACTGAGCGCAATTGCTGAGCGGCTGGGCATTCAGCACCCGGAAGACCACCGCGCCCTGAACGACGCCGATGTGTGCCGCCAGGTCTTTTTGCATCTGCTCGAACGCATCCATGCTCTGAAACTGGGCGACCTGACTGAGATCAGCCGACTCACGGCGAAGATGCATTGGCCGTTGCGTGACCTGTTTGACGAGGTGATGCGCAACAAAGCCCGTAATGCCTTTATTGAAGCAACGGAGCGCCCCTCTTCGTCGGCAAAGGCAGGCAATGGCAAGCACACACCAGCGAGTGAAACCCCGCTCAAGCCGACGGGCAACACCACGCCCGTTTCGCCAGACGAGGTGGCGGTCTTTTTCGCCCCCGACGGGCCATTGGGCCGCGCTTTTGACGGCTATGAGCAGCGCCCGCCCCAGGTGCAGATGGCGCTGGCCGTGGCCGATGCCTTCAACCAGAACGATGTGCGCATGGTGGAGGCGGGCACGGGCACCGGCAAAAGTATGGCCTATCTGGTGCCAGCAGCCATGTTTGCGGCCCAGCGCGGCGAGCGGGTGGTGATTTCTACCAATACCATCAACCTGCAAGACCAGCTCTTTTTCAAAGATATTCCCGACCTGCAACGCATCATGCGGGAGGATGCTGGGGCGGCGGAAGCACCCTTTACGGCGGCGCTGCTGAAGGGCCGGGGCAACTACCTCTGTTTGCGGCGCTACGAGCAGCTGCGCAAAAACGACAATCTGAACGACGACGAGGTGCGTGCCCTGCTGAAGGTGCAGCTCTGGCTGCCCACCACGCAAAGCGGCGACAAGGCTGAACTCATGCTGATGGAGCGGGAGCAGACCGCCTGGGGTCGCATGAATGTCACGCCGGACACCTGCATTGGGCCGCGCTGCGAACACTTCCGCGAGTGCTATTTCTTTCAGGCCCGCCGCCGGGCCGACGCCGCTCACTTGCTGGTGGTCAACCATGCCCTGCTGCTGGCTGACCTGGCGGCTCAATCGCAGGTGCTGCCGCCCTACACCCGCCTGGTGGTGGATGAGGCCCACAACCTGGAGGATGTAGCCACCGACCAGCTAAGTTTTGAGGTTGACCAGGCCGCTTTGTTCAAATTTTACGATGAGTTGCATGTCACCGGCGGGGTGCAGATCGTCAGCGGGATTCTCTCGGAGCTGCGCACCATTTTTGGCCAGGGCGGCGTTGATGAATCTGTGCAGGAAAAAGCTGAAAAAATTGCGGAGGACATGCGGCCTTCGGTGGAGCGGGCGCGGCGCACCACCTACGACTGTTTCCGCCTGCTGACCGGCTTTGTGATGGGCGGCGTTGAGACCAACCAGTACGACTCGCGCCTGCGGCTGACGCCAGCGGTGCGCCGCAAGCCGGGCTGGGCCGACGTGGAGGCAGCCTGGCGCAACCTCACCGACAGCTTTACGCAGATTGGCGACGGCCTGGGCAAGCTGGAAACGCTGCTGCGGGAAACGGAGCCGGACTCGCTGCCCGGCTACGACGACCTGCTGCTGCGGGTGGAATGGCTGCGGCGCTTCGCCACCGATGTGCGGGTGCAGACCGGCCACATCATTTTCGGCAGCGAGGCCGAACAGACGATTACGTGGTTAAACCACGACCAGAACCGCGATACGTTGACGCTGCATGCGGCTCCGCTGAGTGTGGCTGACATTTTGCAGGCGCAACTTTTTGCGCAGAAAGAAACAACCGTCCTGGCCTCAGCCACGCTTTCGGTTGACAGCTCGTTTGCATTTGTGAAAGAACGACTCGGTCTGCCGGAGGCTGAGGAGTTGCAGCTGGAGTCGCCCTTTAACTACGAAAAGCAGGCTCTGGTCTTTATTCCCAACGACATTCCCGAACCCAACCAGCGCGGCTACCAGCAGATGGTGGAGGACGCCCTGATCAAGCTTTGCACGGCAACGGGCGGGCGCACCCTGGCCCTGTTCACCGCCAACAGCGCCCTGCGGCAGAGCTACGCGGGTATTCAAGATGCGCTAGAAGCCCAGGAGATTGCCGTGTTGGGCCAGGGCATTGATGGCTCGCGGCGCTCGATTCTGGAACGCTTCAAGGAGCAGCCACGCACAGTGCTGCTTGGCACCAGTAGTTTTTGGGAAGGGGTGGACGTGGTGGGGGACGCGCTTTCGGTGCTGGTGATTGCCAAGCTGCCTTTTAGCGTGCCCTCAGACCCCATTTTTGCCGCCCGCAGCGAGCAGTTCGCCGACCCGTTTGCCGACTATTCGGTGCCCCAGAGTATTCTGCGCTTCAAGCAGGGCTTTGGGCGGCTCATTCGCAGTCGGGAAGATCGGGGCATTGTGGTGGTACTTGATAAACGGCTGCTGACCAAGAAATACGGCCAGCAATTTCTGCATTCCTTGCCCAACACCCGCGTGCGCACGGGGCCGCTGGCCCAATTGCCGCTGCTGGCGGCGCGCTTCCTGGTGTGATACCATGTGCAACAGGAGTGATTCGGTGATCAGGCGCAGCCAGTGCCGCTGCTTGCGACGGGACGGAGGAATGTGATGACAACACCTATTGTTGTGCCGCCCGATATTGACTATCCTGACAGTGATGGCAAACCTATGGCCGAGAGCGACGTACATCGCAAGTGTATGACGGACTGCATCGAGACGCTGGATGACTTCTTTCGCCACGAGAGGCTGGTGTATGTCGGCGGTAATATGCTGTTCTACTACGAAAAGGGCAACCGCGAAGCGTCGTTTGTACCGGATGTGTTTGTCATTCAAGGTGTGACCAAGGAATTGCGCCGCAGCTACAAACTGTGGGAAGAAGCGCGTCCGCCCACGGTGATATTCGAGATCACCTCACGTTCGACACAGCACGATGTTATATGTCTCTGGATT
>JALONX010000830.1 GCA_025454695.1 Chloroflexaceae bacterium | reverse complement strand
TCGTCGCGGTTGTCGCCATAGGTAATAATTTTTGCCAGCAACGAGTCGTAGGATTTGGGTGGGCTGTAGCCAGAATAGAGATGTGAGTCCACCCGTACCCCAGGGCCTCCCGGCGGCAGGAAAAATTCCACATCGCCCGCTGCTGGGAGAAAATCACGCTCCGGATCTTCCGCATTAATACGGCATTCTACCGCATGCCCGCGTATTCTAACGTCTTTCTGAGGGAGCGTCAAGCGTTCTCCAGCTGCGATTCTTAACTGCCATTTAACCAAATCGAGTCCCGTAATCAGCTCTGTGACCGGATGTTCCACCTGGATGCGGGTGTTCATCTCGATGAAGTAGAAGTTACCATCCGGATCCATCAGGAATTCCATGGTGCCAGCGTTGATGTAGCCAATGGCTTTGACGCCCTTCAGCGCTGCCTCGCCCATGCGCTCCCGCAGCTCAACGTTGACAACTGGCGATGGCCCTTCCTCCACGATTTTCTGGTGCCGCCGCTGGCACGAGCAGTCCCGTTCGCCCAGGTACAGGGCGTTGCCGTGGCTGTCGGCCAGCACCTGAATTTCCACATGGCGCACGCGGGGCAGGTATTTTTCCAAAATCAGGTCGCCCCGGCCAAAGGCCGCTTCGGCTTCGGCCCGCACGGTGGGGTAGGCTTTCAGCAGGTCGCTTTCGTCGTAGGCCACCCGCATGCCACGCCCGCCGCCGCCCGCCGTCGCTTTGAGCAGCACGGGGTAGCCAATCTCGCGGGCCAGGCCTACTGCCTCCTCCACGTCGCTCAGTTCGCCCAGCGAGCCGGGCACGGTGGGCACCCCCGCGTCGCGCATCGTCTGGCGGCCAATCGCCTTGTCACCCATCAGCCGGATCGCGTCGGGCGGTGGGCCGATAAAAGTCAGCTGGCAGTCGGCGCAAATCTCCGAAAAATAGGCATTTTCGGAAAGAAAGCCGTAGCCGGGATGCACCGCATCACAGCCGGTGATGAGGGCGGCGCTGATGATGGCGGGCGGGTTGAGGTAGGATTTTGCCGGGACTGCCGGGCCGATGCAGACTGCCTCGTCCGCCAGGCGCACCGCCAGCGAGTCCCGGTCAGCTTCGCTAAAAGTCACCACCGTGCGAATGCCCAACTCCTGGCAGGCCCGCACAATCCGCACGGCGATCTCACCTCGATTGGCAACTAGCACTTTATTCAACATAGTTTGAGTAACGAGTTACGAATAACGAGTTACGAGTGTTTCTGAATTCAGCGAGAGCATATAACTCGTAACTTATCACTCGTAACTTGTTGCTTGGATCACATCACCATCCCACCGTCCACCACCAGCACCTGGCCGGTGATGTAGGCGGCGGCATCGGAGGCGAGAAAACAGACCATGCTGGCGACTTCTTCCGGGTTGCCGAGCCGCCCCAGCGGGATGGACTCAAGCACGGCCTTGCGGGCGTCGTCGCCCAGCACATCGGTCATGTCGGTGCTGATGAAGCCGGGCGCAACCGCGTTGACGGTGATGCTGCGGCTGGCGATTTCGCGGGCGGTGGCTTTGGTAAAGCCCACAATGCCTGCTTTGGCGGCGGCATAGTTGGCCTGGCCGGCGTTGCCCGTCAGCCCCACCACCGAGGTAATGTTGATGATGCGCCCGCTGCGCTGCTTCGTCATTGGCCGCAGGGCCGCTTTGGTGCAGAGGTACACGCCGCGCAGGTTGGTTTGCAGCACCTCGTCGAAATCTTCTTCCTTCATGCGCAGCAGCAGGGTATCGCGGGTAATTCCGGCGTTGTTCACCAGAATATCAATCTTGCCACAGAGTTCAAGTGTATTTTTAAAGAGCCGTTCAACGTCGCTTGCCTGACCTACATCGGCCTGTAGTGCATGGGCCGTGCCACCAGATTCTTTGATCGTGGCGACGGTTGCTTCAGCGGTGGCGGCGTTGCCTCGGTAGTTCACCACTACCGTTGCCCCGGCCCCGGCCAGCGCCACGGCAATGGCCCGGCCTATCCCCCGTCCCGCCCCCGTGACCAGGGCTACCTTGCCCGTCAGGTCAAGCTTCATCAAACGAACCTTTCATGCAGGCAGCTTCACCGCAGAGACGCAGAGAGCGCAGAGGTTGAGAAACATGTACCATTCAAGCTTCTCCGCGTCCTCCGCGCCTCGGCGGTGAAAGTTTTCTACTTCTCCGCAATCTCAAACAGGGTCGAGCCGTCAATCGGCAGCAGGTGTCGGCGGGAGTTGATTGATTTGAGCGCCTCGGGCGTAAACTCAGTTGAGGTGATGACGATGCCCTTAGGCACGCCGCGCCGCTTCATCTCCTGCACCAGCCCTTCCACCGTGCCAGGGCGCACCTTGTCGGCCACCGAAAGGCGAGCAAGATACACCTCTTCTTTGTATTTCAATTCCAGTTCCAGGTGCTTGTCTTTGTCAATAAAATGGTAATCCACAAACTCGAACCCATTCTTTTTGAACAAGCTATTGACATAATATCCAAGCTGTGGCAGCGACAAACCCTGCAAATCCTCCAGCGTTCGCACGGCAGTGGGGCGTTCTAGCCGCCCACCGCGCTCTTCCACATACTGGCGCAGCTCGCGGTTGCGCTGCTCCGAGCGGCCCGCCATTACCGTGCCAAAAGCCGGGAAGGGGATCAGCGCGAACATGGAGAAGGTGACGTAGACATAAATCAGCGCTGCTGGATCAAGGGAGGTGGGTGGCTGGTTGGGTGTGGTGACGAACTGGGGCATTGGCACAAGCCCGGCACTGCTCAGTGCGCCATACAGCGCCACCAGGCCCAGGCCCATCAGAAAGCCAATCACGCCAAGCAACACGCCATGCAACAGCAGCTGATTCTTGACCTTGCGACCTAAAAATAGGCCTGCCAATACTGGCACAATACCAGCCAGAATTTGCAATATGTTAGGCGAAAGAAAAAGTACACACCAGCCAAGCGCCATCACCAGGGCGGTGATCAGCATAATGCCCCACTCAATCTGGCTCAGGCCAGTTTGTAGGCGCTGCATCAGTGGCGGGCGCGGCGCGGCAGGCTCTTCAATTTTGGCCACCTTGCTCGGGCCACGTTTGTCGTCTTGTTGCACATCAACACTCATGCAAAATACCTTACCTTATGTTGTTACCGCTGCCCATCGGC
>JALONX010000110.1 GCA_025454695.1 Chloroflexaceae bacterium | reverse complement strand
AATGGAGTTTTACAAAAAGAACCGGACATACGGTGCCGCCCTAGCCACCGAATGAATTCGGCGTCTGAAAGCCTTAAACACGCTGAAGCGTGTTGCACCGGGGGTGTTCGAGATAATTTGTAAAGACTCATAATCGCGCCGCTACATCGTAGTATTGATTTAATTATTAAACTCCATAAGGCGGCACTACAGCATGCATCAGAATCAAGGTGTTAACTTACTGGGAGGCGATTGGCACCTGTTCACATGCAGCGGCGACGGCACGCCGGGAGCGCGAGGTGCCAATCGCCTCGTGCATTGGCTGTAAACAAATAAGGTGGGGCGTGATTGCTAACCACGCCCCACCTTCATCGCTCAGCGCTCATCGTTTGCGCGTTACATCTCCCCATACAACTCCAGCAACTCGCGCCACTCGCCCAGCAGTTCTTCGCGGCGGGCGGCGTAGTAGAAGTGAGTCTCGCCGTTTTCGTCCATGTACACCAGATCCACCTGGCTGCGCATGGGCCGCATGTAGCCAATGTTGCCCCACCAGCGCACCTGGCTTTCGTCCAGCGGCACATCCTGCTGATACATGCGGGCGGCGTATTCGCGCACGGTGCCCACTTCAATATCTTGCAGCCGCCAGGGCACACCGCTCACGTCGCCGGTGCGCAGGTTGCGGAAGATGTATTGCCACTCGCCGTCGTCGCCGATGCTAGCACTGACCACCTCGATGCCGGTGCGCGGGCGCGGCACCCGCACCAGGTTGAGCCATGCTTCGGTAATCTTCTCCAGCGGCACGTCCTGATATTCCTGCTGGCCGTTGCCGTCCTTATCCTTCATCGCCAGGTCGAAACGGGGCTGGTTCTCTTCATCCAGGGTGATGCGCCATAGCCCGCCCCGCCCCCGCCAGCGGTAACGTCGGTCGCCCCACGGAATGGAGGGTTCGGGCAGGGTCTGGTCATCGTCCAGGGTCATCATGCGGGGCTGGTCGTCGTCGCGGTCAAAAGCCTGGGGTTCCTGTTCCACCGTGTCGGGCGTGCGTTCGCTGAGCAGCGCCATCCAGCCCTCGCTCAGCCCCCAGTCGGAAACGCCGTAGAAGATGTGGTCAATCACGCCGTTGGCGTCACGATGCACCAGATCATACTTGGTGCGGTTGCCCTGGCGGTAGGCCCGCCACAGGCCCAGCCGCCCCTTCCACTTCACCTGGCTGTGCAGGTCAACTCGCCCGTCCCGCAGGTCTTCGTGGCGGCTGATGGCGTAGGCCCACAGCCCCTGCGCGCGGTCGCGGGCCACCCCGGCGGTGGTGCGCAGGTCGCGCACTTCGTAGAGCCAGAGGCCGCCGCGCTTCTGGCCCACCACAATTTCCACCCCGCTGCGGGGCAAATCAAGTTCCTGGCCATTGTCGAGCGGGGAGTTGCCGCCCTCGGCCAGTGCCCGGCGGCAGAGCTGCATCACCTCGCCCCGGCTGGCGGGCACGGTTTCACCTTCGTGCCGCACATACACCACACCATTTTTCCCCATGTAGGGCGGCAATTCACCAGCCTTCACCTCCACCCGCACAATATCTTTGCCCTCGTAGTTCATCAACTCCAGCGAGAGATAGGGGCTTGGCTCAAGGTTTTCCTGCACGCCACGGCGCAGCGCCTCGCTCACCTGGTCGGGCCGGGGCACGCCAACAACGCGCCCACCCGGTTCACAGCCAATCACCACCACGCCACCGCCGTTGTTGGCCAGGGCCGCCACATCGGGCCAGAGGTGGGCCGCCGCATCCGGGTCGTCGCCGGTGTGGCGCAGAATCTGCCGCTCGGAGGTTGCGCCAAAGCGCAGCGCATCCACCGCCCACTGCTTCTGGTCGCGCTTGGGCACCCGCACCCGGTCAAAGTTCTGGCTGGCAAACAGGCTCTTCAGCGAGTCGAAGCTGTTGTCGGGCAGAAGCAACTCCACATAGCGGTCGCCAATGCCGTGGCGGTGGGAAATCTGGCCCTCGCCCTCGGCCAGGCGGCGCAGGCGGTGGGCGTCGCTCCCCTGGATGCAGAACATGCGCCGCTCGTAATGTTCGGTGCGGCCATTATAGAACCCGGGTGACGTGAATTTTTCGTGGTCGGTGTAGAAGTTGACGAACTCCAGCGCATGCAGATGGGCGCTCTGCGTGGCAGCAATGCGAGACTGGCCGCTGGTGCCCATGCGGATCGTCTCGGTGATAACACCATTGGGGCCGTTGACGTGGGGTGCAATCACCAGGCCGCCCGCCCGGTGAATAATCTCGTAGGCTTCGGTGACGTGGCGGGTGTTGGCCACTCCACATAGGCCCTTTTTCAGCGCATCAGGCGGCACGCCCAATTGCAGCAAGGTTGCTTCAATCAGGCTCAACGGACGGTTCGGCGGAAAAACCCCAAGAATATGGGCACCAAAGTGTGAGGTAAACTCAAACCCCGGCAACACCATGATTTTCGCCAGCAGCCGCTGGTACTCGTCTAGACGAGTTTTCTCATCGTCCGTCAGCCTGCCAGCCCGCTCAAGCGTATGCAGAAATTCAATCTCGCGCTGGAACTGCTCATAGCCAGAAACCGTATTATGGTCGGTAAACGCTATCAGCTCAAGTTCACGGCGTTCGGCCTCTTGCAATATATCCAGGTAACTGATGTCGGGTTCTGCATAATCTTCGGAAGCGGGCGTATGAATGTGTAAATCTGCACGTATCCATCGCAGCCCATTGCGTCCTTCTGTTCCACTACTCATACTGCTTTTACTCCAAATCCAGTTTTATTTTCTAACCACAGTTCTGGGCGCTGCCAAACACAAGTCAATATTTTTCTCTGGGCAGCGAAACGGGCCTCCTTTCAGACACGTCAATCGCAGCAAAGCCAAGGCTCCACGTTCGGCAAGGAAATAAAACGAACGTGGCAGCACGCTACTTCTACGAACACTGTGGTGCGTATGTTCTGCACCATATCATACCGTAAAGTACCGAAAGTTACAATGGCAAATATGGGAAAAATTCCCCTACCGCCGCAGCAAGATTTGTGCAGGGCAAGCCGTTGATCCCATCGCTCGCGTTACCAAAGAACACCCTGCTGCCGCCCAACCACGCATGACAGAAACCCGGTGCATTACAAGCATGGCCCTTGCACAGCCCGTGCAAAGATCATTGCGCAATTCATAAAAATTGGGTATTGACACCGGAAACGTTTCCGGTTATACTGAGCACATCCCGGAAACGTTTCCGAAACTCATCTTACTACTCGCTCCATAGAACATATGACGCGAACGACTATCCGCGACATCGCCCAGCGGGCCGGTGTTACGATTGCTACTGCTTCTCGTGCGCTAAACAACGCGCACGATGTAAGCGCGGCTACCAGAGCCAGGGTGATGGAAGTAGCCCGTGAGCTGCACTACACCCCCAATGCCAACGCGCAAGCCCTCAAAGGCCAGCGCACCAGCATCGTGGCCTTTGTCTCGGATCTCACCGAGCAACCAGCCGCAGATGTGATGTTTAAGTATTTCATTTCGACGTTGGCAAACAGCATGGCAAAACATCGAATTGATTTACTCATTCATCCATTTCATAGCGATGGTGCCGCCAGTGAACTGGCCCGGCTGCTGCAGGCCGGGCGTGCCGACGGACTCATTCTGGCCGACACCAGGCCGAACGATGAGCGGGTGCGCCACCTTTGCGACCTCGATCTGCCCTTTGTGACCTTTGGGCGCACCGACATGGGGCTTGACCACCCCTACATTGATGTAGATGGCTACGCCGGCACCGCTGCTGCCACCCAACATCTTATTGACCGGGGCCACCGCCGCATTATGTACCTGGGCGTGGCTGACACCTATACCTTTGCCCGCCACCGTCAGGCTGGTTTCACTGAAACGCTCTATGCCGCAGGCGTACCATGTGACCCCGCCTTGTTGCTGGTGGAAATGGCCAACGAATATCAGCTGCGGGTGCGCATTCGGGACATGGTGAGCCAGAATGATGGCCCAACAGCGATTGTGGCGGCATCAGATTTGCTGGCTATCAGCGCTATGCAGGCCGTGGAAGCAAGCGGCAAGCTCGTGGGGCAGGATGTGGCCGTCGTCGGCTTTGACGATTTACCCCTTTCGGCCTTCACCAACCCACCGCTTACTACCGTGCGCCAGCCCTTTGAAACGGTTGCACTGATGCTGAGCGACCTGCTGCAAGGGCTGATCCGGGGCGAAAAGCGGGGCCTGCACCAGGTGTTGCTCAAGCCAGAATTAGTGGTTCGCATGTCGGGCTGAAATCAACGTTACCAACAACGTCATTGCACTATCACAACCATGTACGACATCTGGAAAGAAGACGCGAAAAACTCTGATCAGTAACTCCGCAGAAATTTCAGGTGCTTTATGACAACCATAGCTACCAGTGTTGGGCTATCCATCGCCGATGATGAACTGCGGGCACACCTGCCCCAACCGATATTACCTTCTCGCCCCGAACTCGAACGCCTCTACTGGCGCGCATGGGAGATTGGCGCCCGCCAGACTCGCCATGGCAACGCCCAGAACGGCTTTTCCAAAACCTATGTAGACGCAGCCTTTGGCGGCAATATTTTTCAGTGGGATACCTGCTTCCTCAGCTTTTTTGCCCGCTACAGCCACGGCCTGCTGCCGATTGAACCGGCCCTCGACAACTTCTACAACAAACAGGAACCTGACGGCTACATCTGCCGCGAATACCGCTGGGAGAATGGCGCAGCGCTCTGGCCCAAGGGCAGTGGCGATGCCATCAACCCGCCGCTGTTTGCCTGGGCGGAGTGGAGCATCTACCAGCACACGGCCAACCGCGAACGGCTAGAGCGTGTGCTGCCCCACCTGGTGCGCTACTACGACTGGCTGGCGGCCAACCACCGCAGCTACCAGGGACTCTACTGGATCAGTGCGATGGGCTGTGGCATGGACAACACGCCCCGCTACGCCGCCGCCTGGGCCGACATCTCCATGCAGCAGGCGCTGGCGGCCCGCTGCATCGCTGCTATGGCCGAGAAGCTGGGTGATTCCGCGCTGGTGGAACGGTTTCGCAATGAACATCAAACTCTGTCCGCCTTAATTAACCGCTACCTGTGGGACGAAGCAACCGGCTTCTACTGGGATGTGGACAACGCTGGCATGCCCATGCCGGTCAAAACCGTGGCCCCGTTCTGGGCCTACCTGGCCGATGTGGCCAACCCACAGCAGGCCCAGCAGCTGGCGGCCCACCTGCGCGACGAAAAAAGCTTCTGGCGGCGGCACCCCTGGCCCACCCTGGCCGCCGACAACCCACTGTTTGAACCGAAGGGCGGCTACTGGCTGGGCGCAGTGTGGGCACCCACCAACTACGCCATTGTAGATGGCCTGGCCCGCTATGGCATGTACGACCTGGCCCGCGAAGCAACCCTCCGCCACCTGGCCAGCATGGTGCAGGTGATGGAGCAGACCGGCACAATCTGGGAGAACTACCGCCCCGATGAAGATGCCCAGGGTATTCCCGCCCGCCCTGACTTTGTGGGCTGGACGGGACTCGGCCCGATTGCCATGCTGATTGAGCAGGTCATCGGCGTAGAAGTGAACGCCCCGGAGCGGCGAGTGACATGGCGCGTGGTGGAGCAAGGCCCCCACGGCTTGCGCAACCTGCGCGTGGCCGACGCCACTATTCACCTGGAAATTGACGCCCAGGGCCACATCAGCGCCAGCGCCGACCAGCCCCTGACGCTAGTGGTGCAGCGCGATAGTAAGACGGAAGAGATCGCGGTTGGGGCGTGAAGTGTCAAATGTAATGCGTAATGCGTAATGTGTGACGAAGCGGGAAATGAAGGAAATAAAGGAAATTCCGGCTTGAGGCTAAGCATTATTTCCCTCATTTCCCTTATTTCCCTGGCTCGTGACAATTGTAACTCGTAACTTGTAACTCGCAACTCGCCATGCACATCACTCGCCGACAACTGAGCTTTGCCGATTACCAGGTGCCGTTTCAGGTGGGCGAACCGGGGGCTGCGCCCTACCTGCTGGCGGGGCGGCGCATGTACGCTATTGGCATCGCCGCCAACGAGATGGTGCCGATTGGCCTTGAACATATTGTTGGCGAACTGGGCGGGCTGTGGGCACACCCGGTGAAAGTGGCCGAGGGCGTGGTGGTGAGTCTGCATGAACGGAACGGCGACCCGCTGCCGGTTGACGAGGCCAGTTTTGAAGATCAGCTCGCCGCCATCTGCTGGACGTGGCGCAGTGGCCAAACCACCGTTCGCCGCGAAGATGTGATTGCGGCGGATGACCTGGTCTACTACAGCCACGTGACGGTAGCGGCGGGAGCTGAAGGCTTTGCGGGCACGCTGCGTTTTACGGCCCACCTGAAATTTCTGGGTGCATGGTTCAGTGGTATGCAGGCGGGAGGTGGCAACTACTGGCAGAACCGGAACATGGTGCTGGGCAGCGACCTGAAGATGGAGAACTGGGGTGTGGCCTGCGGACTCACGCGCCATGTGGATGGGGCCACACTTGCTGCCCACGGCCACGGGGCCACCGCCAGCTTCGATGTTCATCTTACCCTGGCAGCTGGCGACACGACCGATGTTACCTTTGTGCTGGCGGCTGAACACGAGGGCGGCAGTGTGGGCGCGGCTGACCGTTGGGATCGGGCGAGTTGCACGTTTCAGACGCAGCGGGCCTACCAGCAGCAGCGCTTTGTGGGTCGCCATGCAACCCTGGAGCTAGAAGCCCCCGGCGACCTGGGCCGTGACCTGGCCCTGGCCCATGCCAACATCTGCATGCTCGAAGCCGAATACCCGCAGACAGGGCCGTTTTTCCTGGCGGGGCTGCCGGAGTACCCGCAGCTGTTTGGCTGCGACACATGCTACACCGTGGTGGGGGCCGTGGCCGCCGGGTTTGACGTGACCATGCGGGACTCGCTGATCAAGCTGGCAAGCTATGCCGCCCGTGCCTGTGGGCGCATTCCCCACGAAGTGACCACCAGCGGCCGGGTGTTTAACCCTGGCAACGTGCAGGAAACGCCCCAGTTTGCGATTGCCTGCTGGGATTATTTGCGCTGGACGGGCGATCTGGCCACTATTCGGCAGCTCTTCCCGGTGTGTCGCGAGGGCATGCTGGAGTTAATCCCGGCGCTTTCGATGCCGGGCGGCTACTACCCGATTGGCGACGGCATGGTGGAACGGCTGGGCATGGGGTCGCGCAAGCTCGATAGCGCCTGCTATAACGTGGCGGGCCTGCTGGCCCTGGCCGAGATGGCCGAGGCGCTGCACGACCCGATTGCGGCGGCCTGCAAAGAACGGGCGCAGCACCTGCACGCCGCCTTTGAGCAGGACTGGTGGATGGAACATGAGGGCCTATACGCCGACTCGATGCATAGCGATGGGCCACTGCAACTGGACGGCCACTGGACGGTGGTGTTGCCCGCCCAGCTTGGCATTGCGCCACCAGAACGAACGCAGCGTATTCTCGACAGCATTGAGCGAGATTATGTCAATGAGTGGGGCCTTGTGCATACCCGCGGCGACGACCCGCGGGTATGGACGCTGCCGACGGGGCTGTTGGCGCTGGCGCTTTTCCGCAACGGGCGGGCCGACGCCGGGCTGCGCATGTTGCTGAACATCGGCGACACCATTCATTACGGGACACCTGGCGCACTTAAGGAGTTGATTCCTGAGGGACTCTGCTTTGTGCAGTTGTGGAGCGCCGGGTTGCTTATTCAAGCTGTGCTGGAAGGGCTGTGGGGGCTGGCCCCGCTGGCCCACAAACATCAGCTTGCGGTTGCGCCGCGTTTGCCGCATGGTTGGGAGCGGCTGCGGCTCAACGGGGTGCGGGTGGGGCCACACCGGCTCAACCTGGCCCTCGATCACGGGCGGCTCACGGTGGAACACCAGGATGGGGCACCGCCCCTGGAGGTGCGCTACCAGGCCCAGGTGGGGGCCGATTGGATCACCGCCCATGTGCCAGCAGGCACAACGGTTATGCTTTAGGCTTTCTTTTCCCAGGCATTTTGCCTGTCGCCATACACGTCACTGCCGGTGCGGGGATGTACCCGCCGCCTGTGTCTCAGTTGTGTTGCTCGCCTGCGTGCAACCTGGCTTTGCTGTACCCCAGAAAACGCAGAGACGCAGAGGACGGAACGCAAGGGAAATGCGGGAAATGGGGGAAATGATTGCTGAGTCTCGTGTCGCTATTTCCTTGATTTCCTTCATTTCCCTGGTTAAAACGGTTCCTGGTTCTTCCAATCTACAATCTACAATCTACAATCAGGAAAGGGGGTGATGCGCGGGAGATGTGTCGGAACCTATTCGCTGTCGGTTCAAATGTTTTTCATGGCTCGTGTGGACAGATTTAAGGAGAAAACGTATGCGTCATCGTCGATCTCTTATCCTGGCAGTGTTGCTGGGCCTGCTCGTTCCGTTGATCGCGGCCTGTGGTGGTGGCACTCCGGCGGCAGCGCCCACAGCAGCCCCAGCAGCTGGAGCTACCGCAGCGCCCGCACCCGTTGCCGGTGGCGGCGGCACAATGGAAGTTGAGCCGAACGCTGTGCTGCGCGTAACGAGCTGGGGCGACGCAGCTGAGCAGAAGATCAACACCGACTCGTTCGCCCGTTTCAACGCGCTGTATCCGAATGTCAAGATTGAATACCAGCCTCAGGCTTCAGATTACCAGACAAAATTGAAGGCAGACGCCGCTGGCAACACCCTGGCCGACGTGTTCTACCTCGACAGCGGTCTGATGACCGCGTTCGGGCCGGAGAACATTCTGCTCGACCTGACGCCGGGGCTGCAAGCCGGTGGTGTGACCCTTGATTCGTATGCGCCTGCGCTGTTGCAGCTCTTCCAGCGTGACGGCAAGACCTACGGCCTGCCGAAGGACTTCAACCCGCTGGTGCTATTCATCAACAACGAGAAGGCCCAGGCCGCCGGTGTTGACCCGACTAGCATCACCACATGGGAGGCATGGCGCGATGCCGCTACCAAGATGACGACTGGCGAAGGCAACTCTAAAGTCTTCGGCATGTGCATGCAGGCCGACGCCCAGCGCTTTGGTGCGCTGATGTTGCAGCAGGGCATCAACATCGTTGATGGTAAGACGGTAAACTTCACCGACCCTAAGGCGATTGAGGCGGTGAATTTCTGGTATAGCTTCTACAAAGACGGCCATGGCCAGCTGCCCAAGGAACTTGGCGCGGATTGGTGTGGCCAGGCCTTTGGCGAAGGCAAAGTGGGCATGACGCTGGAAGGCGGCTGGATGGTGCCCTACCTGGCCAAGGACTTTAATGACGTGCAGTACACCGCCCTGGCCCTGCCCACCCCACCCAACGGTGACCGTAGCTCACTGCTCTTCACCAACGCCTGGGCAGCCAGCGCCAAGACCGCCTATCCCAAGGCTGCTGCCGCGCTGGTGCTGTTCCTGACCAGCCCGGAAAACCAGCGCCCCATCCTCGATGTGGGCTTTGCCCTGCCGACCCACAACACAGTGCTGAAAGACCCGGCGGCCCAGAGCAACCCCACCACCAAGGTGCTGTTGCAGGCGGCAGAATATGGCAAAGTCTCGGACATTGCCTTTGGTGGCGCAGCCAAGGACGATGTGCTGAAAGCGCTGAACACCAACGTGGAAGCGGCCTTCCTCGGCCAGGCCGAACTGAGCAAGGCCCTGGAGACAGCCCAGGCTGAAGCACAGGCGGCACTGAACAAGTAGCCACGTCACTGGCGATTGGTTATAAAACCTCTCACAAAGGCACAAAGCTCACAAAGAGCTACAGATCAACGTTCAATTGAGACCCCTTTGTGCCTTTGTGAGAAACTGTTGATCGCCAGCCATTTAGTTGAGGAGGAAGCTATGGCAGCATCATCTCCGGCCACAGGGAGCAGCCAGGCCCATGCGGCCCGCATTGACAAGGCAGCCCGCCGCGAGGCAATTGCGGGGTATCTGTTCATTTCACCCTATCTAATTATTACATCAATCTTCACTATTGGTCTGTTGTTCTATGCCTTCTACATCAGCATGACCGACCTGCGCGAGACCTTTTCGCGAACGTCGAATTTCGTGGGACTGCAAAACTATGTCACCGCGCTGACCGATGGCGACTTCCTGTTGTCGTTGGTGAATGTGTTCTGGTACGCCATCATCGTCGTGATCCTGCAAACAATTGGTGCGCTGTTGCTGGCGATTGCCCTGAACGCGCCGATCAAGGGTCAGCGCATCTTCCGCACCCTGTTCTACGCTCCTAGCGTGGCCTCGTCAGTGGTCGTGTCGCTCATCTTTCTCTGGCTCTACATCCGCACCGGCTTTGTGAACTACTTCCTGAGCCTGCTGGGGCTGCCCGAAACAACTGCATGGCTGCAACAACCGAACGGCCTGTTTCAGATTATGTTCGGCGTTACGGATCCTTACCTGAAAGGCCCCAGCGTCACGTGGTTGGCAATTATGGCGATGAACATCTTCACCACCATTCCCACCCTGATGCTGCTGTTTCTGGCGGCGTTGCAAGACATTCCCGGCCACCTCTACGAGGCTGCCGCCATTGACGGTGCAACAGGCGTAAAGGCATTCTTCAGCATTACGTTGCCGCTGCTGCGGCCCACCGTCGTGCTGGTGCTGATCCTTGGCACCATCGGCACGCTCCAGGTCTTCGACCAGGTGGCAGTGATGACGGCAGGCGGGCCGGTGAAAACTACGCTCGTTCCAGCCTACTTAATCTATGCGAAAACCCTGGGCACACCGGAGATAAGTGCCGATGCAGGGTTAGCAGCGGCGATGGCATTCATTCTGGCGGGCATTATCGTGCTGGCAACCTACCTGCAGCGACGCTTCATCGAGCAGGGCAGCGAGCGAACGTAATCAACGAGGAGGCATTCAATGGCTGTTGCAACTCAAACTCGCAGCGCACCGGTGTCGCGCCAGAACAACGCTCGGCGTACCCGCGAATTAATTCTTACCGTACTTCGCTATGTGCTGATGACGGTGCTGGCGATCCTGTTCTTTTCGCCCTTTATCCTTTCGTTCCTGGGCACCTTTAAGTCGAACCGTGAAATCACGGCCTGGCCGCCCGAACTGTTCCCCAGTGTGTGGCGCTGGGAGAACTGGGCGAACGCATGGAACATCCAGATTGGTGGCGTGGAAGGCAACGTGTTCGGTCGCTGGCTGTTTAACAGCCTCTGGCTTGGCATCGTCAACACGGTCACGCAGGTCTTCTTCTGTGCTATGGTGGGCTATGGTTTTGCTCGTTTGCGCTTTCCCGGCAAGGAGCTGATCTTCACCTTCATCCTGGCGACGATGGCTCTGCCCAGCTTTGTGACCATGATCCCGGCCTACGTCTTCTACGCCAACCTGGGCTGGATCAACACCTACTGGCCGCTGATTGTGCCAACGCTGGTGGTGCCCTTTGGCGTGCTGGTGATGACACAGTTCTTCAAGTCCATTCCCAAAGAACTGGAAGAAGCAGCGGCGATGGACGGAGCGAACCGCTTCACCATCTTCATGAACGTGGGCATTCCGCTGGCCCGCCCAGCCCTCATCACCCTGGCCATTTTGCAATTCCAGGGTTCGTGGAACAACTTCATGGGGCCGCTGCTCTACCTGCGCAGCCCGGAGAACA
>JALONX010000829.1 GCA_025454695.1 Chloroflexaceae bacterium | reverse complement strand
CCTGCCGCTGGCGGTTGACATGTACGACCCGCTGATTCTGGAAGGACTCGACCTCTACGCCAGCGCCCCGTTGCGTGTGGCCGAAGCCCAGCACGCCCGCTACCAGGCCCTCACCGAGGCGCTGCTGGCGCGGGGCGACTTCTTCTTCTGCGCCACCGCAGCCCAGCGCGACTACTGGCTGGGTGCCCTCAGCGCTGCCGGGCGCATCACCCCGGCGCTGGCCCGCAGCACCGACCGCGAGCTACACCAGTTGATAGACCTGGTGCCATCGGGCCTGCCTGCCACCCCGCCAGCGGCAGGCCGCTCGGTGTTGCGGGGCGTTCACCCGGCCATCCCAACGGACTCGCTTATCTGCCTCTGGGCGGGCGGGCTGTGGGACTGGTTCGACCCCCAGCTGATTGTGCGGGCGGTGGCGGTGCTGCGCGATACGTTCCCCCAATTGCGGCTCTGCTTCTTCGCCGGGGCGCGCCCCAATCCACATGGTGCGCCCTTTCGCACGGCGGTGTATGAAGCGACTCACGCCCTGGCGGCTGAATTGGGCCTACTGAACCAGCATGTGATTTTTCTCGAAGCGTGGGTACCGTATGCTGAGCGCGGCGCGTATCTGGCCGAAGCCGATCTAGGCGTCTCGGCCCACCGGCCCGGGATTGAAACCCACTTCGCCTTTCGCACCCGCCTGCTCGACTACCTCTGGGCGCGGTTGCCGGTGGTGTGTACGGCGGGCGACAGCCTGGGGAGCGAGATTGTGGCCGCCGGGGCGGGCCTGGCGGTGCCACCCCACGACCTGGATGGCTGGGTGGCGGCCCTGGGGCGCATGGCCAGCGACTCAGGGCTACGCCAGGCCTGCCGCGCCGCCGCCGAACCGCTGGTGCAACGCTACCGCTGGGACAGTGTAGCCCAGCCGCTGGCAGCTTTTTGTGCTGCGCCGCGCCGCACCGCTGCCCCGTTGCCCGCCCCGGCAGTGCAGCGCATCGCCGAGTTGGAAGCAGCGCTGGACGAACGCCTGCGCTACCTGAACCATGTGGAATCGCACTACCAGGCCCTGGTGAAGCAGCGTGAGTCGGGGTGGTTGGCCCGGTTGCGGCGCATGGTGAAGGGTGGTTAGACGCCGACATTCTGCTCTGGTGACAGGCTGCGCTGCACAGCTGCCGGGGAGGCGCTGCCGCAATAGCGCCAGTGATGAGCAGACCATGACTGTTTATCGTACAACTAACGGCGGTTGACCGCAGAGCAATGCTTGTTGTAGTCGCCGTGGGAGCAGTCTGAGCCTGTGCGCTTACTGCGACCAGGGCCATGCAGCAGCAGAGTATTCAGCAGAGTACATAGCGATGCATTGCGGTTTGTCCTTTCCTTCTTTGCGGCGTGCCTGGCGAGCACTTGCATGTGGTTCAGAATTGATATACCGATGCGCGACAGCATAGCAAAATAGCAGGTACACAAGTTGCGCCTTTTTTTGCCAAGCCAACATGCGGACATGGGCAAGGCACTAGGCAAGGCGGAGGGGCGCTCGCAACGGCGGGTGGTATACTCACGTCGTCCAGGGCGACGATAAGCAGACGGCCCTGCTGGCTAGTCCCAGCAGGGCCGTGTCTTGCCAAAGGCGCTAGCGCACCACCAGCGGCAGGAAGAGGCGCTGCGGAGAAGCAGACGCTGGCGTCACGCTCAGTGTGCCTGGCACAAAAATAATCTCGTAGTTGCTACTGCTCAGGCCGCTAGGGATGATTGGGTAGCTGCCGGGTGGGCTAGCTGCCGTGGCAGTGGTGCTGAAACTGAGCGTGCCGCTCAACACGCTGCTGGTCTCGCCGTTAACAAAACCACTAAAACGTGCGCTGAAGCTCGGGTTCGGTTGGCCTGCCGCACGGGTCGCGTCGTTGGCGCTGACGGTGAGCGGGGCGCGAGCGACATCAATGCTCACGGTGGTGGTCACAACGGCATAGGTGGCGCTGTCGCTTGGGGTGAAAATCGCCTGTAGTGACTGACCGTTCCCGGCGTTGAGCAGGGTACCCAGCGCAGGTGAGTAGCGGAAGCTGCCAGGGATGTTCGCTACGGCATTCAGGTGTGCGCTGTTCAACGGGGTGCCGTAGGAGATTGCCGGTGGGGCAGCCCATGCCAGAAACGGGATCTGTTTGTCGGTTACGGTTAGCGTGCCCGGCACAAACACCAGCGCATAGTTGCTACTGCTCAGGCCACTGGGGATGATTGGGTAGCTGCCGGGTGGGCTAGCTGCCGTGGCGGTGGTGCTGAAACTGAGCGTGCCACTCAACACACTGCTGGTTTCACCGTTGACGAAGCCGGTGTAGCGGACGCTGAAGTTGGGGTTGGGCTGGCCAATGCTGCGAATAGTATCGTCGGCGCTGATGGCGAGTGCTTTGGGAATAATCGTTGTGGTACGGGTGACTGGTGAGGCAGAAGCATACAGGGTATTGCCCGACTGGGTGGCAACAACCGTGCAGCTGCCTGCCGCCACAATCGTGACGCTGCTGTCCGTTATACTGCAAATACTCGGCGTACTGCTGTTCAAGCTCACTGGCAAGCCCGACGAGGCGCTGGCACTCAGCGCAAACGGCGGATCGCCATAGGTAGCACTCGCCGGTTGCGCAAAGCTGATGGTTTGAGTCCGGGTGACATTATTCAGGCTGAAGCTTACAGGAGGTATACCAGTGACGGTGGCCGTGACGCCATAGCTGCCCACAATCAGGTTGGCGCTGGCCGTGACGCTGGCCGTGCCGTTGAGGGTGGTCGTGACGGTCGGGCTGCTCAGGATGGCGTGTGCGCCAGTGCTGGGGCCACTAAAACTCACCACAATATTAGGCAGTGGGTCGCCACCAGTTTCGCCGACCGTGACGGTGAGTGCCTGGGCAAACGGTTCCCCAACGGGAGTGCTTTGCGGCGTGCCACTACTCGCGGTCAAGCTGAAGGGCCGCATCTCAAATACGCCCATGTCCACCCCACTCCCTTGCGGGCGGAGGATGCCGCGGATATCGTTCGGAGGAGCATTCGTTACCCTGCCACTGTTGAGCGCGGGCGAGCCGGGGCGCAGGCGGTAATCGCCGTTGCTGGGGTCGGCAAACAACGGGTCAGCATCGAGGTTGTTCCCGCCATTGGTGCCAAAATTACTGTTCCAGTTACTGCTGCC